>CBDUBH010000071.1:0-18806 GCA_965365345.1 uncultured Melioribacteraceae bacterium | reverse complement strand
CAAATCCGGATCTTGAAAATGCGGTTCTTTCATATCCTTTGCTCGCAGAAAAATTATTGGGAAGCGGAACAAAAGGAATTTTTTACGCTGCACTTTTTGCTACCATACTTTCCACTTTGAACAGTTTTATGTTTTTAAGTGCTACTACTTTTTCGCGAGATTTTTTATTCAGATTGAAAGGCAGGGAAGATTATGCAAAGACTTACTCCGGAATCGGTTTAATTTTTACTTCTATAATATCAGTGATTTTAATTTATTTAATTCCCTCAGTTATTGAAATTTGGTACACGATAGGGAGTGTTTTTATTCCGGGATTATTGCTGCTTGTTATTTCATGTTATTATCCGAAATTTGAGATTTCGAAATTTTATGCTCTGGCAATTTTAACTGGTTCTGCAGTTATTAGTTTGAGTTGGTTTTTTATCAGAAATTATATTGATCCTGAAAATCTTTTATCTCAAATTGAACCAATGATAATCGGTTTGATCGCTGGTTTGACAATTCATATTACAGGAATGAAAAAAAATAAAAAAAATAAATTCGAAATATAAAAATTTTAGAAATTTAAAATTTATAAAAATAATTGTAAAATTAAGTATCCTTTAATTCTTCAACCTTTTCTTTAACTTCAGGTTCTTTGCGCATTTTAAGTGAAAGAATTATCGAAACAGTTAAACTCAAAATTATAAATCCTAAAGAAATTTCGGTTGGAATTTTATACCAATCAGAAATTATCATTTTAATGCCTACATAAAAAAGAATTACTGCAACACCGTACTTCAAATAGATAAAAATTTCGACAATGTTTGCGAGCGCAAAATACAAAGCGCGCAAGCCCAAAATAGCAAAAATATTTGACGTTATAATTATGAATGGATCTTTTGTGATAGCAATTACTGCAGGAATTGAATCTATCGCAAAAACAACATCGGCTGATTCAATAAGAAGAAAAGTTAAAAACATTGGGGTCAATAAAGTTTTGCCGTTTTCTTTTATGAAAAATTCTTTTCCTTCATGAGTAGATTTTATTCTGAAATGTTTAGCGGCAAACTTCAGCAAAGGATTATTTTCAAAATCGATCGGTGCATCATCACCAAAAGCCATTTTATAAGCGGCATATAACAGAACCAAACCGAAAATATAAATTACGGGATGGAATATTTCGATTAACGCAACTCCGGCGAGAATAAAAATAACTCTTAGTACAATTGCACTTAGAATTCCCCATTTTAATACATGCGGTTGATGCTCGTCTTTTACTTTCATTACACTAAAGATCATCAAAAAGACGAAAAGATTATCAACCGAAAGGGATTTTTCGATAAGATATCCGGCTAAAAATTCAAGCGCTTTTGTATGTCCGTTTTCAAGGAAGAAATATAATGAAGCATTAAAAATAAGGGCGACACCTATCCAGATGCCGCTCCAAATTAAACTTGATTTTACTCCGACCTTACCTTTTCTGTGATCTGTAACGTAAAGATCGATGTAAAACATTATGCTTACAACAACAACAAAAACTATCCAAAAGAAAGTTTCATTTTCCATAATTTAGGGTAATAATACTGCTGATGAAATTACTGTTGTCCAAAGTCCGTTTTTTTCACCTTCGGCAGATTGAGTTATATTAAAGGTTCTAACAATTTTGCCTGACATTTTAAAAACTTGTTCTCTTTCGTTCCAATCAGTATCGGCATTAAAATCAATACCAAGAGTGGTTGCAAGCATTGTAGCAGCTAAATCTTCAGCATAATCGCCGGCTGCTTTTTCTGTTTCACCAAACGGATGATGTTCTGATAAGTATCCATATTGAGAATTATCAGCAGGAATTGCAACTCCAATTGATGATGCAATTAATCTGTTCGGTTCATTTGTTGAGTTTCTTGCCATAACGCAAAAAGTAATAAGTCCCGGTACAATTTCCTTTAAGCCTTCTTCTTTCGATATGCGTTTACATCCAACCGGAAAAATACTGCTTACAGTTACCAAATTACATCTTTCTATGCCTGCATTTCTTAATGCCAATTCAAAAGACTGCAGGTAATCTTTATGCCTGCCTACGCCTTTTGTAAAGAAGATTCTTGTTGGTACATACAAATTATCATCTCCTTTTCTAATTTGTTAATAATTTAATGAATTTTCTTTTACCTACCTTTAAAACTTGTTCTTTATCAAGCTTTACTACATAATTAAGATCAGAGATCTTTTCTGAATCAATACTTACTCCGCCTTGCATTACCAATCTGCGGGCTTCCTGTTTTGATGGAGCAAAATTTACTCTTAATATCAAATCCAAAATATTTATTTCTGTAATTTCATCATTAAATTCAAATGATGCAATATCTTCAGGAATTTCTTTATTTATAAAAATTCTGTCAAATTCTTCTTCGGCCGATCTTGCTTCTTCTATTCCGTAATACATTTCAACAAATTTTTTAGCCAAATTACGTTTTATATTACGCGGATTATTTTCAGGATTTGCAAGATATTCTTTTACTTCATTTAACTCGTTACCTGAAATATCTGTAGCAAGTTCGTAATAATTGTAAATCAAATTATCAGGAATTGACAAGGTTTTTCCGTAAATATCTTTTGGAAGATCGCTAAGCCCGATATAATTTCCGTAAGATTTACTCATTTTTTCAGTGCCGTCGGTTCCAACTAAAATCGGCATAGTTAAAATCACTTGCGGCTCAATTCCAAATTCGCGCTGAATATCTCGACCGACAAGCAAATTAAATTTTTGATCGGTTCCGCCAAGTTCAACATCACTTTCAATTGCAACTGAATCCATTGCCTGCGCAAGGGGATAGAGAAGTTCATGCAAACTTATCGGCTCACCGTTTTTATATCTTTTTGTAAAATCATCACGTTCCAACATTCTGGCAACGGTATATTTTGATGTCAATTTTATAACATCTTCAAAAGTCATTTTCCCTAGCCATGAAGAATTATAAATGATCTTTGTTTTTTCTTTATCTAAAATTTTTGATGCCTGTTCAACATAAGATTGCGCATTTGCGCGGCTTTCTTCCAAAGATAAAGGAGGACGAGTGGAATTTCTTCCTGTAGGATCGCCGATCATTCCGGTAAAATCGCCTATGATCAAAATTGCCTGATGTCCTAATTTTTGAAATTGTGCTAATTTTCTTAAAACTACAGAATGTCCTAAATGTAAATCAGGACGTGTGGGATCGCAGCCGAGTTTAATATTTAGAGGTTTATTTTCCTTTAAAGATCTTTCAAGTTTTTTAACTAATTCATCTTCCGGAATAATTTCAAATGTACCTCTTTTAATAAGATCCATTTGTTCATTAATTGAAGGAAAAAATTCTGTCGTCATTATCAATAATTTTTCGTTAAAATTTTCTGAAATCACAATTTAATTTTTCTTTGATATTCTCTTTGAAGATCTCGTTTGGCAATATCTTCACGTTTATCATAAACTTTTTTACCTTGAGCAAGTGCAAGATCAACTTTTACTTTTCCGTTTTTGAAATATAATTTTAGCGGAACTAAAGTCAATCCTTTTTCTTTTGTTTTACTGGTTAATTTTCTGATCTCGTTTTTGTTAAACAAAAGTTTACGTTCTCTTAGCGGATCATGATTATTTATATTTCCTTGATCATAGACGCTAATGTGAGCATTTATTAGCCAAACTTCACCGTTTTTAATGGTAGCATAACTATCTGAAAGATTTGCCTTTCCCTGGCGTAAAGATTTAACTTCAGTGCCTTTTAATACGATTCCCGCTTCGTAAGTTTGAACAATTTGATATTCATGCCTTGCTTTCCGGTTTTCGGTAATTATTTTTACGGGTTTCGTTTCCATTAAATTTATCATTAAAACAAAATCTTAAACTTATCCTTTATTGATAAAAAAATCAAGAAGTACAATTAATAATTATTTATTATAAAATTTTTGACAATAAATAAACAGGAAAAATTAATTCTTACAATAAGAAATTAGTGAAAAGGATAAATTTATTCACTTTTCTTTTGTTAATTATTAAATCATTCAATATTTTTAAGCGATTTAATTTAAATTTTACGGAAAATTCAATGTTAGACATTCAAAAGAAATTAACTAATTCGTTTTATGCGCTCTTAAGTTTACCGGCAACAGCAATGGGATTTGCACTTTCAATTCAAATTGCTGCTTTAAGCTGGATCTTAAGCACACAGTATAATTTACGGATTGATGAAGTTGGGATAGTTTGGGCTGCAGGTCCGTTAGCGGGAATTTTTGGTCAGATAATTGTCGGATTGATAAGTGATAAAGTTTGGTTTTGGGGCGGGAGAAGAAGACCTTTTATTTTGATAGGCGGAACAATCGCGGCTTTAATGCTTTTGGCTTTGCCTAACATTCATCATATAAATGATTTCTTTGGAATCGGCAACATTATGGTTGTTGCAATTATGGTTGCTTTAACATTGGATCTCGCAATAAATATTTCTTTTAATCCTACAAGATCTGTTATTGCTGATGTAACCCCGGATGGAATTCCGAGAACAAAAGGTTATACCTGGATGCAGACAATCTCCGGAACTTTCGGAGTTTTGGCTTACGCGATCGGCGCAATTTTCAATAATTATTTATTAATCTATTTCGGAGCGGGATTAGTATTTTTGTTTTCGATCATTCCAATGTTTTTTATTAGTGAATCTAAAGAATCTATCGAAGATGAATCTTCAAACACTCAAGAAAAAGAAGAAGATGCTTCTTTTATTGATACATTAAAAATTTTAGAACCGCTTTGGGCTTTTATTCCTTTCGCACTTTTTTACATCATTTTAAGATTATTTTCAGTTGAACTTTCGCAGTCAACAAATCTTTATATTGTAATTTTCTTTTTTCTCGTTCAGTTTGCATTAACTTTAAAAACCATTCTTAAAAAAGAAGAAGGTTTAGTTGGCCATCAAGCAAGTGAAACCGGATTCAAAAAAGTTTTGGCAGCGCATAGTTTTTCATGGATCGGCGTTCAAACTATGTTTGTTTATATTTTTGCTTTTATTAAAGAATTTAAATTCGGAACTGATGCAAATCTTACTTCGATCCAAAATGATGAAATCGGCAGAGTAATTTCTATTTCATTCTTACTTTTGAATGCAATGGGCGCTTTAGTTCCTGTATTTATACTTGAACCTGTTTTAGAAAAAATAGGCAGAGTTAAAACTCATTATTTAAGTTTATTTACAATGGCGATAGGATATTTGGGAATCGCTTTTCTTGCAAGATCTGAATTTGCTTTGTACGGATTTATGATTCTTTGCGGAATAGGCTGGGGTGCAATTGTAAGTCTTCCTTTTGCAATAATGTCAGAAAAAGTAAAAAAAGGAAGAATGGGCTTGTTTATGGGCTTATTCAATCTTTCCGTAGTTTTACCTCAATTGATTGTGAGTGTTGCAATTGGAACTTTAGTACAACTTTCTACAGATAAAAATATCATTTTCATTATAAGTGCAATTTCACTTGCAGTTTCTGCAGGACTTTGGACATTAGTTAAAGAAGAAAGAAAAAATTCAACTGATGAAAAATTCCATCCTTCAGCGGGACATTAAAATTTCAAAAGCCGGTTTTTCAGCCGGCTTTTTTGTTTTAAACAATTGCCTCTTAAATATTTTTTTCAATCAATTTACTTTTCTTATATTTATACATTCAAAAAATAATTTTGTGAACTTTTAAATTAAAATTAAGATTTAAAGTTCATAATTATAATTAAAAACAATTATTGAGAAATTTTATGAAGTATTTAGATTTCACGGACAAATTTGTAAATCGTCATATCGGTCCAAACAGCCAAAGCGAAAATGAAATGCTCAAAGCAATCGGGATTGATTCAGTCGATCAATTAATTTATGAAACAGTACCGAAAAGTATCCGCCTTCAAAAAGAATTAAACCTTCCTGAACCATTAACCGAACATGCATTTTTAAAAAGATTAAAAGAAATTTCCGCAAAGAATAAAGTTTTCCGTTCATATATCGGAATGGGATATTACGGAACAATTCTGCCTGCAGTAATTCAAAGAAATATTTTGGAAAATCCGGGCTGGTACACTCAATACACTCCATATCAAGCCGAAATTTCTCAGGGAAGATTGGAAGCGTTGATAAACTTTCAAACGATGGTAGCGGAATTAACAGGAATGGATATTGCAAACGCATCACTTTTGGATGAAGCTACCGCAGCTGCCGAAGCGATGATCATGTTTTATAATTTAAGAAAAAATAAAGACGCTCATAAATTTTTCGTTTCTAAAGAATGTTTTCCGCAAACAATTGATGTTCTGAAAACCCGTTCTAATCCTTTGGGAATTGAACTTGTAGTAGGAAATCATCAGAATGTAGAATTGAATGAAGAATATTTTGCAGCTTTGCTTCAATATCCGGCTGCGTATGGAAATGTTTACAATTATTCTGAATTTTCTCAAAAGGCGCACAATAAAAATATTTTTGTTACTGTTGCGGCTGATCTTTTAAGTTTAACTTTACTTACTCCGCCAAGTGAATTCGGAGCAGATGCCGTAGTGGGAACAACTCAGAGATTTGGAGTTCCAATGGGTTATGGCGGCCCGCATGCTGCATATTTTGCGGTTAAAGATGAATTCAAAAGAATAATTCCGGGAAGAATCATCTGCGCTTCAGTTGATACTCACGGAAACAAAGCTTACAGAATGGCGCTTCAAACACGCGAACAGCATATTCGCAGAGAAAAAGCAACTTCAAATATTTGTACAGCGCAAGTGCTTCTCGCAATTATGGCGGGAATGTACGCTGTTTATCATGGACAAAACGGCCTAAAGCAAATTGCCGGAAGAATTAATTCTTTAACAAGATTACTTGATCTCGGATTGCAAAAATTAGGACTGAATCAAGTAAACAAAAATTATTTTGATACTTTGAAAATTGAATTTTCTGACAATCCTGAAGTTACTATCGGCAAAATTGAAGCTGCCGCATTAAGAAGAAATATCAATTTCAATTATTTACCTGAAAACGGAATTTCAATTTCGATCGATCAAACCGTTGAAGTTTCTGATATAAATGATATTCTGGAATCTTTTTCCGAAGCATTGAATTTGGAAAAAGTTTCTATTGAAGATTTTAAAAATGATCTTAACAATTTTAAAGTTATTGAAAACTTTGAAAGAAAATCAGACTTTTTAACTCAGGAAGTTTTTAACCGTTATCATTCCGAAACTGAAATGATGCGTTATATAAAATCTCTGGAAAAAAAAGATCTTTCATTAACAACTTCAATGATTCCTCTTGGTTCATGTACAATGAAATTGAATGCCGCAGCAGAAATGCTTGGAATAAGCTGGAGCGAATTCAGTAACATTCATCCTTTTGTTCCGCAAGAACAAGCGCTCGGCTATAATGTAATAATAAATGAACTTGAGAATTTCCTTGCTGAAATAACCGGATTTGCAGCCGTTTCACTTCAACCGAATTCAGGTGCACAAGGTGAATATGCCGGACTTTTAGTAATGCGTCAATATCATATTGATAGAAACGAAGAGCACAGAAATATAGTTGTAATTCCTTCATCTGCACACGGTACAAATCCAGCAAGCGCTGTAATGGCAGGAATGAAAGTAGTTGTTACCGCATGCGATACTAAAGGAAATATTGATCTTAATGATTTGAAAAATAAAGTCGAACAATATAAAGATAGTCTTGCAGGAATAATGATAACTTATCCTTCAACTCACGGAGTTTTTGAGGAAAGTGTAAAAGAACTATGCAGTATGGTTCACAACTACGGCGGATTGGTTTATATGGATGGCGCAAATATGAACGCGCAAGTCGGGTTAACAAGTCCAAATGAAATCGGCGCTGATGTTTGCCATTTGAATTTGCATAAAACTTTTGCAATTCCGCACGGCGGCGGCGGACCGGGTATGGGACCAATTGCTGTTGCTGAACATTTGAAAAAATATTTGCCGAAACATGCTATTGTAAATGTTGGCGGTGAAAAAGGAGTTCACGCAGTTTCCGCTGCTCCTTGGGGCAGTGCTAATGTTTTAATAATTTCTTACGCTTACATTTTAATGATGGGCGCAAAAGGATTAAAAAAAGCAACTGAAATTGCAATTCTAAATGCAAATTATATAAAAGCAAGATTGGAAAATCATTTCAAAGTACTTTATGCAGGTTCAAAAGGAAGAGTTGCGCATGAACTTATTTTCGATATGCGCCAATTCAAACAAAGTGCAGGAATTGAAGTTGAAGATATCGCAAAAAGATTAATGGATTACGGATTCCATGCTCCGACAGTATCATTCCCTGTACCGGGAACTTTAATGGTTGAGACTACAGAAAGCGAATCTCAATACGAATTGGATAGATTCTGTGATGCGATGATCTCAATCAGAAATGAAATAAAATCTATTGAAGAAGGAAAATTTGATAAAACAGATAATCCTTTGAAAAATGCACCGCATACCGCAGCAGAAGTGATTTCATCAGATTGGAAACATTCTTACTCAAGAGAAGAAGCTGCTTTCCCTGCAAAATGGATCATTGAAAATAAATTCTGGCCTTCAGTTGGAAGAGTAAACAACGCTTACGGCGATAGAAATCTTGTTTGTACCTGTGAGCCCATAAGTTCTTATGCAATTGATCAGGTAAATTCTTAATATAATATTATAAAGCAAATTCCGGTTGCCGGAAATTTTCGGCATCCGGAAATTTTATAATAACTGAAAGGAAATTATGAGAAGAGTTTGTGAAATTTTGGATGAAGCAAAGAACATAGTTGTTTACGGTATTTCGAATAAACCTGCGCGTGATAGCAGAAGCATAGCAATCTTTCTTAAAAATGTAGGCTATAATGTTGTTGGTGTAAATCCCATAATAAAAGAAACTGAGATTGAAGGAATTACGGTTTACAGATCATTAAAAGAAGTTCCTTTCAAAATTGATATTCTCGATGTCTTCAGAAGATCCGAAGCAATTCCCGAAATTATTCCCGATGTTTTGGAAATCAAACCAAAAGTTATGTGGCTGCAGCTCGGAATTCAAAATGATGATGCTACAAAACAAGCCGAAGAAGCCGGTGTTGAAGTAATTCAAAACAGGTGTATAATGATTGATTTCAGAAGTTGCAGATAATTTGATTTTTAATGCGCGAAATATTTTTCATCATTTTATTTTTTTTATCGAGTGGAATTTTATTCTCTCAAAACTTGCAAAATCAATTTGTAAAAGTTGATTCCATAATTATTAGCGGAAATAAAACTACCGAAGATGAAATAATTTTACGTGAACTTAATTTTAAGCCGGGCGATTTTGTTTCCGATGATATTTTAAATTACAACAGAGAACGGATATACAGCCTGGCTTTATTTAATCAGGTGGAAATAAATCGCGAAAGTTCCGGCAAAAAAAATATTATTAAAATTGATGTTGAAGAAAGCTGGTATTTCTGGCCGATCCCTTTTATAACCCGCAGAGAACACTCATTCAAAAAAATTACTTACGGCGTTAATTTTCAGTATAAAAATTTTCGTGGCAGAAATGAAGTGATCGAATTAATTACAGCATTCGGTTACGATCCGGGATTCAGAATTAATTATTTTAATCCGGCACTCGATTACAAAAACGGATACTTTTTTCAATTCGGTACGGGCTACAATAAATTTTCAAATAGAAATCCTGAAGCGAAAAAAATTGCAGAAGAAAATTTTGATTACAAAAATTTTTCTTCATTTGTTGCATTCGGTAAAAGATTTGATCAATATAAAAATCTGGGATTTGTTCTCGGTTACGATTTTATAAAAGCGCCGTTTAACGGAAAAGATAAAATTACGGCTTCGGAAAATTCCACTGATCATATATTTAAAACCGGTATAGTTTACAATTTTGATACGCGGAATTTAAAACAGTTTCCTGATTCCGGAATTTATTTTAATTCAGTGTTTTATCAAAAAGGTTTTGGTTTTGACGGAATAAATTATTCAGTTGCAATGCTTGATCTCAGAAATTATTTCAAAGTAGTTTCAAAACTTACAATGAAATGGAGATTGGCTTTAAGATTTACGATCGGCAACGATGAAAAAATTCCATATTATGATCATTCGCATTTTGGCGGTGATGAAAGAATTCGCGGTCATTATAACGAACTAATTGAAGGAAGAAATATTTATCTAGCTTCGCTCGAATTTAAATATCCGTTGATACGTGAATGGAAAATTAATATTAAATTACCATTGATTCCGCAAAATTTAACTTCATACAGATTAGCATTTTTCTTAAATTCATTTGCTGATGCGGGAACAGTACAATCCGCCGGCGAAAAATTTTTGCAGAACAAAATTTACTCGGGATATGGCGCGGGAATTACAATGCTTATTTTGCCATACAATATTGTCCGTGTTGAATATGCTTTTAATGAATTCAAAAAAGGAGAATTAATTTTTGATCTCGGATTTTCTTTCTGATGTAGAATTATATTTTTCGGAAAATATAAATGAAAGCGAAAAATTAATTTCGATTTTTGGCGATGAGCAAAAACACATTTCCAAAGTAATGCGTCATTCAATCAATGATGAAATTTTTGTGACAAATGGAAAAGGGAAAATATTTGATTCGACAATTATCGAATTAAAAAAAGATGAAATTGTTTGTGAAATTTCCGGTATAAGAATTTACCAAAATGAATTTCTAAATATTTACTTTTGTATTCCTAAATTAAAAGCAGCAGATAGATTTGAGTTTGCTCTGGAAAAAATTACAGAACTCGGATTAACAAATATTATTGTTTACGATTCCGACAGGGGAATTACAAAAGGAAATAAACCGGAACGTTGGAATAAAATTTTGCAATCTGCAATGAAACAATCTTTAAGAAGTTTTCTTCCCGAATTACAATTCGCAAAATCCTTAAAAGAAATTTTTAATCTTGATGGAAATAAAATTTTATTCGATCAAAATTCCGAAAAAAAAATATCGGAAATTAAGTTTCAAAAAGATCAAAAGTATTATTTTATTTTCGGTCCGGAAGGCGGATTTAGTAATCGTGAAATTTCTTTGTCAGATCAAAATGAAAAATATAAATTAACAGCAAACAGATTGCGTTCTGAAACTGCTATTATTAGCGCTGCATCTATAATTCAATTCCTATAAAAAAGATTAAAAATATTTTTCAAAAATATTGATTTAATTATTAAATTCATTAAATTGAATTAAAAGGGCGCACAATTACACTTCAAAAAATTAATTCAAATATAATAAATTAATCGAGGGGTCTAGAAATATGGACTTATTGCAAAAAGTACAAAACAACTCGGCTGTTGTTGGAATTATTGGTCTTGGTTATGTTGGTTTGCCGCTTGGACTTGAATTTGCCAATAAAGGAATTCAAGTTTTGGGATTTGATCTTGATGAAAAAAAGATAGAATTTTTGAGCAAGGGCAAAACTTACATCAAACACATTTCCGAAGATAAAATTATCAGAGCCGTAAGCTCAGGAAAATTTACATCTACCACGGATTTTTCCAGAATACCGGAAGCCGATGCTTTAATTATTTGCGTTCCAACTCCATTGGATGAACACCGCGAGCCGGATATGAGTTACATTGTAAATACGGCAAAAGTGATTTCGGAAAATATGAGAGATGGGCAAATAGTTGTTTTGGAATCAACTACTTATCCGGGAACAACTGATGAAATTCTTCTTCCGATGTTTGAAAATGCTCCACTAACTCAGGCAAAATTGAAACACGCAAATATGAAAGAAGAAATTTTGGAAGTTTCAATTAAAGATGATAATCAATTTGGAAAAAATGGAAATGAACCGAAGAAATTCGAAGTTGGCAAAGATTTCTTCTTAGCTTTTTCACCTGAAAGAGAAGATCCGAATAATGAAAGCTATTCAACTTCAACAATTCCTAAAGTAGTTGGCGGAGTTACTCCGAAATGTTTGGAAATAGCAGTTGAACTTTATAATAAAGTAATTGTAAAAACAGTTCCCGTTTCATCAACCAGAGTAGCAGAAGCAACAAAATTGTTAGAAAACATTTACAGATCAATTAACATTGCATTGGTAAATGAATTAAAAATGGTATTTGATAAGATGGATATTGATGTTTGGGAAGTAATAGAAGCAGCAAAGACAAAACCATTTGGATTTAATGCTTTCTATCCGGGACCGGGATTAGGCGGACACTGTATTCCAATTGATCCGTTTTACTTAACCTGGAAAGCCCGTGAATATGACATCAATACAAAATTCATTGAACTTGCAGGTGAGATAAACACATCAATGCCATATTATGTAGTGGAAAGATCAATGGAAGTATTGAACAAACATAAAAAAGCAATAAATGGATCAAAAGTTTTAATTTTAGGCGCTGCATATAAAAAAGATATTGATGATATGAGAGAATCCCCGTCATTAAAGCTTATCGAAATTTTAAGAGAAAAAGGCGCTGAGGTTGATTACTCTGATCCTTATGTTCCTAAACTTCCTAAAACAAGAAAATACAATTACGATATGAATTCAATTGATCTTACAGAAGAAAACATAAAGAAATATGACCTTGTTTTACTTTCAACCGATCATACCGATTATGATTATAAATTCATCTCCGACAATGCTCAGTTGATTCTTGATACAAGAAATGGATTTGAGAAAAACGGAATCAAATCAGAAAAAATATTCAAAGGATAAAATTAAAATTTTAATCCTGATTAAGGATCCTGAATTTCAGGATCCTTTTTTATTTTTAAAATAAAATTAAACTTGTTTTATTTATTTAACCGAATAGCGTAAGGATTTAAAATTTAACCTGTTATTTTTATCTATTCTGGTTATTTTTATTATTATAAAATAAAAATCTGTAAAATAATTTTCAGCCGGGTTAAAAATTTGAATTCCGAAAATAAAATACCGAATGATCAAAGAAAAAACCGAGCACTTATAAAATCTATAAAATCGTTATCGGTTTTGTTGATTGAAGATAATGAAAATGATGTCGAACTGATCAAATACGAAATTAAGAGGCGCGCGCTAAAATGTGACCTGATTCACGTTTCTACAAAAGAACAATTCCTTAAAAAAATAATAGATCAAACATTTGACATAATTCTATCTGATTATAATTTGCCTCAATTAACCGGTCAGGATATCATAAATATTTTAATAAAAAAACAAATTGAAACTCCCGTAATAATTGTTACCGGTTCAATAAATGAAGAAATTGCAGTTGAGGCAATAAAATCAGGAGCATCAGATTATATTTTAAAAACAAATCTATCCAGACTTGTGCCTGCAATAAATTCAGCTATAGAAAAATCAAAAATTCAAAAAGAAAAAGAAAAACTTGAAAATGAATTAAAGCAAAACAAAGAAATGCTTTCTTTAATTCTGAACAGTACCGAAGATTGCATTATGCTTTTTGATACTGATTGCAAAATAATTTACTTTAATTCCGCGCCGGTATTCGGATATAAAAATGAAGATGTTGCAGGAAAATTTCCAAATGAAATATTTGATGAAGCGCTTGCCTGGCAAATTGAAGATTCAATAAAAAAAGTAATTGCGGAAAAGAAAACTATTTTAACTGAAGAAGAATACAAAATTCATCATAAGATTGAAAGTTTTTCAGTTGAAAGATCTCCTGTGTTTGATTCTAACGGGGAAGTGATTGCCGTTTCATCTTTTGCGCGAAATATAACCGGAAAAAAAATAATTGAAGATGCATTAAAAAAATCGGAAGAAAAACATAAAGTTATTTTTAATAATGCCAGCGATTCAATTATTATTTGCGATCTGAACGGAAAAATTTTGGATGTGAATAAAGTTTGTGCCCAGGCGCTTGAATATTCAAAAGAAGAATTATTAAACAAAAATTTATTAGATCTTATTTCACCGATCTATTATTCATATTTAAATGATAAATTATCAAATTTGAAAAAACATGGTTCAGTAACTTTTGAACTTGTTCATGTAACCAAACAGGGAAAAATAATTCCAATTGAATCACGCTCAAAAATAATTGAATATGAAAATCAAAAAGTTGTAATTAGCATAATCAGAGATATCACCGAAAGAAAAAAATATGAATCAGATTTGCGCACCGCAAAAGAAAAAGCGGAAGTAGCAGATAAATTAAAATCAGAATTTCTAGCGCAAATGTCCCATGAGATCAGAACTCCGATCAATAATATTTTAAGTTTTTCGGAACTTATAAAAGAAGAACTTGATGAAATAATTACGGATGAATTAAAGACAAGTTTTGAAATTATCAATCGTGCCGGCGGAAGAATAATCCGAACGATCGATCTTTTGCTGCACATGTCTGAACTTCAAACCGGTTCTTATGAATATTGTCCTGAAAAAATTGATGTTTATTCAGAAATTTTGGAAAAGCTTTTTATTGAATTTTCAATCTACGCAATTCAAAAAGGACTTGATATAAAGATTTTTAAAAACACATCTAATACCGAATTAATAATTGATGAGAAATCTGTATATCAGATTTTTTCAAACTTAATTGATAATGCAATTAAATATACACCTGAAGGATTTGTTCATATCTCAATAGGGAAAACTGAAAAAAATAAAATCTATGTTGATATAGCCGATAGCGGAATTGGAATTTCAAAAGAATATCTTCCAGATCTTTTTACGCCGTTTACTCAAGAGGAGCAAGGTTATACGCGTAAATTTGAAGGCAACGGTTTGGGTTTGGCTCTGGTTAAAAAATATGTAGAATTAAACAGTGCCGAAATTGAAATTCAAAGTATAAAAGGAAAAGGAACAACGGTTAGAATAATATTTAAAAATAATTAAGTGAAAAATAAAAACATTTTGATAAAGGCTATTAATTAATTTCTTTATTTTCAAAAATATACTTTAAAATTTTACTTTCTTTATAGTATTTTTTGCCTTAAAAGATCTTACATTTCAATATTTAAATAAAAAAACCGCGTTTGGACTTATTAAAAAGTAAAACGCGGTCTAAATCTTAAATTCCGGATTTCTTTTTAAGCATTAGTTTTTAAGTACTTGGAAAATCTCCGCCGTTAGGATGTATAAATTGTCCGGTAATATAAGATGAATCTTCACAAGCTAAAAATACGTAAGCAGGTCCGCATTCACTTGGATGCCCGGCTCTTCCAAGCGGAGTATCTTTTCCAAATGTTTTAACTTTATCAGCATCAAAAGTTGAAGGGATTAGAGGTGTCCAAATTGGTCCTGGAGCAACTCCATTTACGCGGATTCCTTTTTCTGCTAAATGCTGGCTTAATGATCTTGTGAAAGCAGTTATTGCACCTTTCGTTGATGAATAATCAATAAGAAGCGGCTGTCCGCGATACGCTGTTACACTTGATGTGTTGATTATCGTATCGCCTTTTTCCATAAATTTTAAAACTTCTTTGGTCAGATAAAACATACTAAAAATATTTGTTCGGAATGTTTTTTCCATCACTTCAAATTCCAATTCCTGAATATCATCAATAGGATGCTGTTCAGCGGCATTATTTACAAGAATGTTTATCTTTCCGAATTCATCAATAACTTTTCTAACAGAATCTTTACAAAAATCCTGATCTCCAATATCACCTGAGATCAGCATGCATTCTTTTCCTTCTTTTTCCACCATTTCTCTTGTTGCCTGTGCATCTTCATGCTCACTTAAATAAATTATAGCAACGTCCGCACCTTCACGCGCAAAATGTACGGCAACTGATCTTCCGATTCCTGAATCTCCACCGGTAATCAAAGCAACTTTTCCTTCTAATTTTCCGCTGCCTCTGTAATTTTCCCGAATTATGATCGGCTTCGGGGTTAATTCATCTTCATGTCCGGGTGGCTCTTGCTGTTGTTTGGGAATATTTTTTGTGCTCTCTTTCTTACTCATCTTTTATCCTTTAAATTGTGATATTATTTCATTTTAAAATTTTTGGGATGATTGGAAAGGGAATAAAATTTATATTGATGAGTAAATGGAAGAATTGAAAAAGTAGCAAGATAATTTACATTAGTCGAATGATGTAAATCATAAAAAATAGAAGAATTTTATTTGAAAAATGTAAATTAGAATTGATTAGTACAATTAAAATTAGTTTTCAAGAAGTAAAATTAAAAAAAATTAATAAGCTATTAAAGTAATGTTGAAAAAAATCAGATCAATTTGAAAAAGCTGATAGTTATCTGTAAAAATTGAAAATCAAAATTAACAAAAAATATTCTTTAAGATTAAATCCCTTGCGTTGATCAAATCTTCTTTTGAATTTATTTCAATCCAATTAATTCTTTTATCTGCGCGGAACCATGTCATTTGCCTTTTTGCATATCTACGTGAATTCCGTTTTATTAATTCAATTGCGCGTTCAAGTGAAATTTCATTTTCAAGATATGAAATTATTTCTTTGTAGCCTACAGTATTTAAAGCGTTTACATTTTTTTCAAATCCCATTGATAGAACATTTTTTACTTCATTAACTAATCCTTGTGAAATCATTTCATCAACTCTTTTATCAATACTTTCGTATAGAAGTTCACGAGGCCAATTCAATCCGAACTGAATAAATTCAATATCTGAATTTCTTTTAAATTCATTATGGTGATGATGGATAGGTTTCCCGGTTGTGTAAAAAACTTCCAAAGCGCGGATTACTCTTTTCCAATTTTGCGGAAGCATTTTTGCGGCACTTTCCGGATCAACTTTTTTCAATTCTTCATATATAAATTCTTTTCCGCATTTTTCCATTTTTTTATTTAGCTCAATTCTGATCTCTTCATTGGTTTCAGCGGAATCCGTTATTCCGTCAACCAGAGCTTTGATGTAAAGTCCGCTTCCGCCGGCAACAACAGGAATTTTGTTTTCTGAAAAAAGATTTTCAATAATTGTTAAACTTTTTTCTTCAAATTTGCTTGCGTTAAAATCTTCATCAGGAAAAAGTTCATCAATAAAATGATGTTTTATTTTTTGTAATTGTTCTTCGGCAGGTTTAGCTGTTCCGATATCCAAAAATTTATAGATTTGTCTGCTATCGGCTGAAATAATTTCAGAATTTAATTTTGCTGCGAGTAGCAAACTCAAAAATGTTTTTCCCGAAGCCGTTGGTCCAGCAATTACAATTACTTTTCGTTCCATCCTTCTCTGCCGATCAAGGGAACAAAAGCAAAATTGGGAATGTCAATTACGCGGAATTCTTCTTCATCAATTTTTGTAATTATTTTCATCACTTGAATTTTTTTATCGCCAACAGGAATCACCATTTTCCCGCCAATTGCGAGTTGTTTTTTCAAATTTACAGGAACGCTCGGACTACCCGCTGTAACAATAATTCCATCAAATGGTGCAAATTCATCCCAGCCTATAGTTCCATCGCCCCAGCGGCTTACAACTCTGATTCCGAGTTTATCAAATAATTTTTGCGTGCGGTGAAGTAGTTCAGAATTTCTTTCAATTGAATAGACTTTCATTCCCATTTTATTTAATACGGCTGCTTGATAACCTGATCCGGTTCCGACTTCCAGAACTTTGCTGCCGGATTTTAGTTCCAATGATTGCGTCATATAAGCTACGGTGTAAGGCTGTGAAATTGTTTGCTCAAATCCGATAGGAAGGGCAACATCTTTATAAGCGTGAGGTATCATAATGTCAGGAACGAAAAGATGCCTTTCAACATCATAAATTGCACTTAAAACATTTTCGTCTTTAATTCCATTTTGTCTTATTTTATCAACAAGATTTTTACGTTCAATTTCGTACATTTTCAAAATAAACTTTAATTTAAATAAATAATTAACTAATTTATAATTTATTTGATACAAATTAAACACTTGACAAATCAATTTTATTTTTAATTATGATTGAAGCTGTTGGCGGCGCTGTTTTAATATTACTGATGCGCGTTTGTGATGTTTCTATCGGAACTATGCGAACGATCTTTGTAATTCAGGGAAAAAAATATTATGCTGCAATTGCGGGATTTTGTGAGGTCCTGATCTGGATCACCGCAATGAAATACATAATGCAGAATTTGGATAACACTTTAAATTCATTTGGATATGCAACAGGATTTGCTTTAGGAAATATAATTGGAATTACGCTTGAGCAAAAAATTGGAATGGGTTATTTGCAGATGAATGTTATTTCATTGAAGTTTTCCGAGCAAATTGCAGATGTTTTAAGAAGTGCAAAATTCGGAGTAACTATTTTACCGGGCGAGGGCGGTGCCGGAAGAATTAATATTTTGATTTTGGTGATCAAAAGAAAACATCAGAAAGAAGTTAAAAGATTGATAGAGTCAGTTGATTCGCGAGCATTTATTTCAGTTCAGCCATCGGTTCCATTTCGCGGATTTATACACGGTTCAAGAAAATAAATAAAAAAGAAAATCTGATTTTTTCTTGCAAATTTTAAAATTCCTCTATATATTTAAGAACTAAATTTATTTAGTGTTCTGAAATTTACTGCGGGAATAGCTCAGTTGGTAGAGCGCAACCTTGCCAAGGTTGATGTCGCGGGTTCGAGTCCCGTGTTCCGCTCCCCCAAGATCGCCCTTTCTGGTATCCAGAGGGGCGATCTTGCTTTTGTGGCGAGACGAGACAAACCTCCTCCCTGCCCCTTCACAGGACATTTCTGGCCGTTCTGGGCATATTGATGCACACGTGATGCAAGCGCATCATGGCCGCCCGGATGCACATATACTGCGGATTCCTCCCGTCGTAGCGGGTCTGCTGCTGGGATGCATCATAGTGCACGCTGTCTTACTGAACACGCTTCCCACCCGAAAACGCGCTTTAATCCTCATCTACTCTGCTGCCCATGCGTATTGCTG
>CBDUBH010000070.1:0-18974 GCA_965365345.1 uncultured Melioribacteraceae bacterium | reverse complement strand
TACAACGGATTTTTTTATATTTTGATAAATAAATCTTTCGGAATTTATATGAAACTCCTGAAACTTTCTTTCATTCTTTAATTTTTTCCTGCCGTTTTATTTTCGCAAAACGTAAAAGTTTATGATTATGATGTTGCCGTAAGTAACGCAACTAATTTCATTGCAAACGGATTTTGGAATTGGTCGCAAGTCGGCGATAGTGTTTCGGGAAACTCCGCATCTGCAAATTTAAATTTC
The DNA here is from genome assembly GCA_965365345.1 of uncultured Melioribacteraceae bacterium. Lineage (GTDB taxonomy): Bacteria > Bacteroidota > Ignavibacteria > Ignavibacteriales > SURF-24 > CBDUBH01. The sequence continues at coordinate 18,737 of CBDUBH010000070.1, read as the reverse complement.
AGAAGATTTTTCTCATCACTTCCCTTTGCTTGGGATATTGCGCTGACCGCTTCAGGTTCAAAAGACAAAAACAAATATTCATATAACGGTTTTTTTGATGGAAGAATTAGAAAATATGTTTGGGAAAAACGTGACTGGTTTGCATTTTCAAGATTGACAGCTAATAAATTAGGCGCTGATTTTGATTCAGGATTTGAACAATCAAGAAATGCTGATTTAACTTTAGGAGCAGGTTACGGAAGATATATTAACGCAACAAGTTTGGCAAAAGCAGTAAGAATTGAAGATCATTTAATTCGCGAAGGCATTTTGCGCGAGCGAATGCCGAAAGAAATTATGATCAACATTGCAAAAATTATTGAGCGCGAAGGCGAATACAGAAATCTTTACGGTGAAGTTTACGAAAATCAATGGCTTAACGATATCGAAAAAGAAGTTAAAAATTCAGGGAAACTAAGAGGATATGAAATCGGCTCGTTAGGAATTGTTAGAATGCGCCAGGTTTTATTCGGCATAAATGAAAAAGTAAATCCGAGATATTACGGCTGGGATATTTCGGCAGGCGCACTTTTTAATTTAGTTACAAATAAAGGAATTGAAAGCGGCGTTCCGAATTTCAATTTAAGCGGGAGATATTCTTATCCGATCGGCTGGCGAATGCAAATTAATACTCTGGCGGAAGTTACAACTCCAATGGATAGTTCGTTCTTTAAAGAAATACGAAGCGGCGCACGCGTTAACTTCATTTTTGAAGCAAGCAACAGAATAAATTTCATTGCCGATTATAAAGTTGATTACATTAATCCTCGTCTGCGAGATTCTGAGATCAACAATCTTTTCAGCGTTTCATTTTTGTACTATCTTGAAAATAATGTGTATTTCGGGATTAATGGTTTGTATGAAAAAATTGCCAATTCACCGAAAAGACTTTCGACAAGTATAACTTTAACTTACAATTTGTATTGAGTTAGTTTTCAGTTGTCAGTTGTCAGTTTTTTAAAGAGAATAGTTACAATTAAATATTTTGCTTAAAAATTCGAAATCCGCAAAAATATTTTTTCATTAAAAATAAAATATTCAGTCATTCCGGCAAAGTCCGGAATCCTTTTTAATATATTTTTAATGTTAAGAAAATTTATCAAAGATAGAATTTATCTTGGAAATTCTTTTACTTAGATTGAGTGTAAATTTATAAGAATAAGAAAGATTACGGACAAGCAGGAATAATGGAACAAGTTCTTTGGCTTCGAATCTTAACAAAAAATTTTCTTTTCCCAAACTTTTTAATCTTTGAATCTTTTCATCTTTGAATCTTTTTAATCTTTTTTACGCTACATCAACTTTACCTTTAAGAATCAATCTTTCCCTGTAAAGCTGTCCAATTTCAGCACCTAAAATAAAAAGCACACTTGAATAATATATCCAAAAAGCAACAACAACAATCAATGCGTAAGTCCCGTAAACTCGATTCAAAGTAGCAACATTATTGATGTAATATTCAAATAATCTTTTGGCAATTTCCCAAAGAAGCGCTGCCCAAAGTGCGCTTAATGCCGGAACCCGTTTCCCTAATTTTGCATAAGGCACAAATGAGTAAAGCGCAAAAAATATTAAGAAAATAATTGCAAATGAAATAAATGTAATGGTAAAATGTTCAAAAGCAGTTAATCTGAAATATTTGAACAATTCCGATTTGAAAGTAAAGTTTCGTAAAATATCGATAGCAGGCAAAAGAAATGTTGCCGTAAAAATAAAGATCAAAACGAGAATTACCATTGCGAAATCCCGTAATTTACCGATTACAACATTTTTATCTTTATAGCTTGAAAAAATATGATTCAATATTGTACGCATTGCACTGAATAGACCGCTTGCAGCAAAAAGCAATCCGAAACCGCCTAAAACTCCCGCAACATTTTTGTAATCAACAAATTCTTTTATCCTTAATGACACAATTTCATAAGCATAATCGGCATATGATTGATACGGAATTACGGTATAAATAAAAGTGTAAATTTGATTTTCGATTGACGTAACTTCTAAAATACTTCCAAGCGCCGCAAAAATTATAAGCACAAAAGGAATTATACAAAGGAACAATGAAAATGCTAGTCCGCTTGCATATAGAAAAATATGGTGTTCATCTGCCCGGTTGTAAATTCCGCCAAAGTAATGCTTAAAAAACTCCTTTACGCTTTCTTTATCAGGCCATGCACGGGTGCGCAAGTAGTCAACAATTATTTTCGGAAGATGCTTTAATTTCACCGAACCACACTTTTATTTTAGATAACTTCTGTCATTCTTTTTGAAATTGAATTGTAATACAGATCTGAAATTTTTTCCAATTCAAATTCATAATTATCATTTACTTTTAATGAATTTCCGCCGGTTTTTCCAATTAACTCAAATTTTACTTTACTTTGATAAACAATATTTTCAAATTCATCTTTTTTATCGGAAGATATTGATATTACTACACGGGATTGAGATTCCGAGAATAAAGAAAAATCTTCGCGAGATTTTATTTTTATGTTTACATCAGCGCCTATTTTATTTTCAAAATTTATGACACAGCATTCAGCCAGCGCTGTTAAAATTCCGCCATCAGAAATATCATGCGCGGAGTTAATGTATTTTTTATCAATTAAATCCAATAATAAATCATGCAGATCTTTTTCTTTTTGCAAATCCATTTTCGGACAATCACCGCTTACAATGTTATGAACAACTTTCAAAAATTCGCTTCCGCCGAGTTCTTCAAAATCTTCGCCTAAAACATAAATAAAATCGCCTTCATTTTTGAAATATGAAGTTGTAATGTTTTCCAAATTTTCAATTAAGCCGAGCATTCCGATTGTCGGAGTCGGGTAAACTGCTGTATCGGGAGATTCGTTATAGAAGCTGACATTTCCGCCCGTAACAGGAGTATCGAAAAATCTGCACGCTTCGCCCATTCCTTCGATAGCTTGTTTGAATTGCCAGTAAACTTCGGGCTTGTATGGATTTCCGAAATTCAAACAATTTGTAATTGCAAGCGGTTTTCCACCGGAACACACAATATTTCTTGCAGATTCAGCAACTGCGATCTTTGTTCCTTCTTTCGGATTCAAATAAACATATCTACCGTTGCAATCTGTTTTTACAGCGAGAGCTTTATTTGTATCTTTAACATAAATTACAGCGGAATCGCATCCGGGACCGGTAATTGTATTTGTACGAACCATTGAATCGTATTGTTCGTAAACCCATTTTTTTGATGCAATATTTGGTGATGAAATTATTTTTTCAAAAACATCTTTCAAATTTTCAGTTTGGGGAATTTTTGAAAAATCAAATGCGCGTGTTTCTTTCAAATATTCCGGTTCTTTTGTTTCGCGATAATAAACAGGGGCTCCGCCGCCTAAAACCAAATCATGCGCGGGAAGTTCTGCTTTCAATTCGTTTTCATATTCAATATGAATAATTCCATCATTTGTAACTTCGCCAATGATTTCGCAGTGCAAATCCCATTTATCAAAAATTTGTTTTACTTTTTCTTCGTTTCCTTTTTTTACTACAACAAGCATTCTTTCCTGACTTTCAGAAAGCATAATTTCGTAAGCAGACATTCCTTTTTCGCGAAGCGGTACTTTACTTAAATTAATTTTCATTCCTGAATTTCCTTTTGCGCTCATTTCAGAAGTTGAGCATGAAATTCCCGCAGCGCCCATATCTTGAATTCCAACTATCAAATCATCTTTAATAATTTCCAAAGTTGCTTCCAAAAGCAATTTTTCAGTAAATGGATCGCCGACTTGTACCGATGGTCTTTTAGCTTCTGATTTTTCCGAAATTTCTTCCGATGCAAATGTTGCTCCGTGAATTCCGTCTCTTCCTGTTGATGAGCCAACTATCATTACAGGATTTCCTTCACCTTTTGCAATTGCGGAAGCAACTCTATCGGTTTTTACAATCCCGACAGCCATTGCATTTACCAAAGGATTTCCTTTATATGATTCATCAAAATAAACTTCGCCGGCAACGGTTGGAACGCCAAAGCAATTTCCGTAATCTGCAATTCCCGCAACAACTCCGTCAAATAAAAATCTTGTGCGCGCATCTTCCAAAGAACCGAAACGCAATGAATTTAACGCTGCAATAGGGCGCGCTCCCATTGTAAAAATATCACGCAAAATTCCTCCGACTCCCGTTGCTGCGCCTTGATAAGGTTCAACTGCGGAAGGATGATTATGACTTTCGATTTTAAAAACAACACCTAGTCCATCGCCAATATCAACGAGTCCTGCATTTTCTTCGCCCGCGCCAACGAGCAATCTTCCGCCGCTTCTCGGTAAAGTTTTTAAAAGAGCAATTGAATTTTTATAACTGCAATGTTCACTCCACATTACGCTGATTATTCCAAGTTCTGTATATGTAGGAATTCTTTTTAATCTTTGACAAACCAGATTGTATTCTTCTTCGGTTAATCCGTGTTCCAATGCAATTTCTAAACTAACTTGCGGTTCATTCATAACTTTCCAAATATTTGATTTTCAGATTTCTTAATATAACATTTTTTGATGAGCTTTTGAATATTGAAATTTGGTTAAATAATAAAAAGCCGCAAATAATTCTGCGGCTATTTTGATTTTTTTTTGATGTTTATTTTTCTCCACGCAATATTTTGACTTCCGGTTCATTTTTATTTACAGCATCCAAAAAATCTGTTGGTAATGGTGTTGATTTTCTTGATGCGCGATCAATATAAACAATAACACCACCGCCTTTTGCGATTATTTTTTTTGTTTTTGCTTTTTCAACAATATGTTCAAATCCGAAACTTGAATTTTTTACATATTTTATTCTTGAATATACATTAAGTTCATCATCATAAAATGCAGGTTCAATATAATCGCACTCATTGCGAACTATCAGAAAAAAATTTCTATCGTGCATAACTTCTTCCATACTTTTATATTGCCCGATTTCTTTCATATATTCCAAACGAGCTGTTTCAAAAAAATTTAAGTAAACCGCATTGTTGCAAACGCCAAGCAGATCTACTTCGTGAAATTGTACTTTAACTTTATAAATATGTTTAAATTTTGATAGATCCATTATTCCTCTTTAATTTTCTTTTTCAAAAACATCGTGTAAAAATTTAATCGTTTCTTTAATTTCATCAAAAGAAACATCAAGATGTGTTACAATTCTCAATGCTCCGATACTTCCCATTGAAACAAGCAAACCTTTTTCCTTCAATTTTGAAATTGCGGTTTCAACATTTATTTTCAAGGGTTTGAAGATGATTATGTTTGTTTGAACCGCTTCCGAATCAATTTCAAGCGAAGGAATATTTGCAATCGCCTCGGCAACCATTTTTGCTTTTTCGTGATCTTCTACTAGTCTTTCTCTGTTATTTTGAAGCGCAAATAATCCTGCAGCCGCAATAACTCCGGCTTGCCTCATTCCGCCACCCCACGCTTTGCGGACACGAAATGCTTCGTTAATAAAATCCTTTGATCCTGCAATTATGCTTCCAATCGGCGCGCCTAATCCTTTTGACAAACAGCAAGAAATCGTATCAAAATGCGAAGCATACTCTTTTACCTGAATTCCCGTTGCGGCAGAAGCGTTCCAAATTCTTGCTCCATCAAGATGAAAATATAAATCATATTTTTTTGCGAGCTGCCGTAATGCATTAATATTTTCAATAGGATGAATTGTTCCGCCTGCGCGGTTGTGAGTGTTTTCAACTTCTATTACTTTTGTGCGCGGCATGTAATAAGCAGATTTAGGTCGGATCGCTTCTTCAACTTGTTGCGGATAAATTACTCCGCGATTTCCTTTTAACGGATGTATTTGTACTCCGCTTAATCCTGCAGTTGAACCTGATTCATAATTAAAAATATGCGCGCCGTACTCGCAAATAATTTCATCGCCGGGATTTGTTAAAACATTCAGGCAAATTTGATTTCCCATAGTACCGCTCGGTACAAAAAGCGCAGATTCTTTTCCTAAAAGTTCAGCAGCATATTCCTGTAAATTATTTACAGTTGGATCTTCCTGAAAAACATCATCGCCGACTTCAGCATCGTACATTGCTTTGCGCATTTTTTCTGAAGGACGAGTAACTGTGTCACTTCTTAAATCAATAATTTTATGCATTGGAATTATTCCTATTTATTAGCTTTCAGCAATCAGAATTTTAAATATTGTGAATAACTTATTTTTAACTTTTCAAATATTTCATTTTTAATTTTATCTTCTCTTCATAAAAAATCTATTATAAACAAAAACCAATAAAATCAATATTGAAATTGCGATTGACAAAAATGGAATCAACAATGGAAACTTGCTGTAAAATGTTAAGCCGCTTTGAACAGGAGCATCACCCACTATTAAAGTCCGTTCATACATTTTCGAAGCGATCAAAGTTCTTCCCAACGGATCAATAATCGTACTGATGCCGCCATTCGCAGCACGCAATACTGTTCTTCTGTTTTCAACTGCTCGCAAAACACCGATTTCTTTATGTTGATAAGGACCGCTGGAATTTCCATACCAACTGTCATTTGTTACAACTGTAATTAACTCAGATCCTTTTTGTGTAAAATCTGCAACAAATGATGGAAAAACAGATTCAAAACAAACCAATGAATTTATATTGATCGAATCTTTTTTTTCTTCTTGAGGAATTTTGAATATTGATTTTTGCTTTCCGACATTCCATCCGGAAATTCCGACATTCCATTTTATCCAATCGCCTAAAAACGGCAGCATATCAACAAACGGCACTCTCTCGCCGAATGGGACAAGTTTCATTTTTCCGTATTGTTCAATTTTTCTTGTTCCGGGAGAAAATAATAAAACGGCATTATAAGTTGCGTAATAATTTTGAAAGACCTGGCTGTATTTTGCATCAGGTGGAATTTTATCACCTTCATCATAATAAATAAAATCAGGCATTCCCGTTAACAAATAAATATTATTTTTATCAACGAAATTATAAATTAAATCCATTTGTTCACGATTTGTTCCGCTTCGCAAATAAACAGGCAAAGCAGTTTCGGGCCAGATAATTAATTTTGCACCTTTATTTATTGCCTGTTCAGATAGTTCAAAATAATTTTGAATCAATGAATTTAAGTCACCATCGTTTTCCCATTTATCCCACGGATTTATATTCGGCTGAATCAATCCGACTTTAATTTTTTCGTTTGAAATTTCAAAATTATTTAATTTTATAATTCCGTAAACAAGCGGAGCAGCCAATAATATCAATGCTGTTAAAGCATAGTTAAAGTTCAATTTCTTTTGTTCGAAATATATTTTTATGGTTTTGTAAATAAAAATATTAATGAAAATTATTAGCAAACTTAATCCCAGCGTCCCGATCATGTCAGCAATTTGTATAAACGATAAAAATTTCGGAAGTCCATTTCCCAAAGTAAGCCAGGGGAAAGCAGCATCGGTAACCATATAAAGATATTCATAGGTTATCCAAAAAAACGGGAGTAAAATTAAAGCAATATTTTTGTTAAAACTTTTTTTTGCAAAATAATAAAGAGTCGATGGAATTAAGAAGAATACAGGATTTAAGAAAACCAATAATCCGCCGCCGATCATCAAAAACGGATCGGTTTGTGCTCCCCAACCTCCAACCCAGTAAATCGTTAAAGCATTGAAAATAAAGGCGAAAAGATATGTCAATCTATTTATATCAATTAGTTTTTCACGATTTTCCAATGCGAAAAAATATGGAATGAAACCAAGAAAAATCAATAGAGTGAACGGAAAAGGAACCGGCGGAAATGAAATTCCCAACAATGCGCCGCCTGAAATTGCGAGTAATCTTTCTTTATTTCTTTTTTGTTTTTCTTCGGGAGTTACAGGTATTTTTTTCCAGAATTTCAATTTGCTTTATTCGATTTTCTTTTTAAAAAATATCTTACCGCAAAAATTATGATCGCAAGAATTGTTACTATCATAATTATATTGCTGTAAGTTGTTAAATATTTATCAATGATCTTTATATTATTGCCAACAGTTAAACCTAGATAAATTACCAGAAGGTTCCAGGCAAATGCGCTTATAGTAGCGTAAATAAAGGTCTTTATGAAATTGCATTCGCTTATTCCCGAAAAAAAACTTATAACGGATCGAGTGCCCGGCATAAATCTATTCGCAAGAATTAATTTATAGCCGTATTTGCCAAACCATTTATCTGTATTATCCATTGATTCTTTTGAAATAAATTTAAGTTTTCCCGCGCGAATTACTCTTTCTCCGAAATATTTTCCCATCAAATACATTACCATAAATCCAAGTGAACTTCCGAAAGTTGTAATTAGTAAAAGCGGGATGAATGAAATTCCGCTGCCTTCAACCGGGATTAAAGTTGCTCCGAAAACCACAACCAGATCGCTTGGCGAAGGCGGGAAAGGATTTTCGATAAATGCGAAAATAAACAGCGTAACATAAATCCAAAACGGACTTAAATCGCTAATGTAATTTACAACTTGTTCAAACATTAAATTTCTTTTTTCATTATTAGGACTGTTGCGTAAGCGGCTGCGCCTTCTTCTTTACCTACAAATCCAAGCTTTTCAGTTGTGGTTGCTTTTATCGAAATTTGATTTTCTTCACACTCAAAAATTCCGGAAATTACTTTTCGCATTTCTGAAATATGCGGAGCAAGTTTTGGTTTTTGCAAAGCCACAGTTGCATCAACATTTCCCAAAACATAATTTTCTTTTACAATTAACTCATACACTTTATTAAGAAGAATTTTGCTATCGGCATTTTTATATTTTTCATCCGTATCGGGAAAATGTTTCCCGATATCACCCAAAGCCAAAGCGCCAAGTAAAGCATCAGAAATTGCATGAAGCAAAACATCCGCATCAGAATGTCCGAGCAATCCTTTTTCGTAAGGAATTTCAACTCCGCCGATTATTAATTTTCTATTTTCGGCAAATGCATGAACATCATAACCGAAGCCGGTTCTAAATGGTAAATTCAATGTTTGATCTCAAATGTTATAAATTCGTTTTTAAATTCTTGCCAATTTATTGTGCATCTTTTTACTGATGAAAATTGCGGACCAGTTTTTATTTGCTGATATAAATCTTCAATCAAATATTTTTCACCTTCAACTACCGTTAAAACTTCATCACCTGAAAATAGATTTTTCACATATCCTTTCAATTCGAGTTTCATTGCATTTTTCATTACAAAATATCTGAACCCGACTCCCTGCACCATTCCTTTTACTAATATTTCCGCGCGTGTCATAGTTAATAGTTTTCAGTTATCAGTTTATAGTTTTAAAAGAAAAAGTTTTAATAAAATCACTCGCTTTATTTCAATATTAAATTATTATTTGATGTCATCGCAAGGAGTCTTCGACGTGGCGATCTCTGTTTCAAATTTTTTTTAAATCATAGAGATTGCTTCATCCCGATTAAATCGGAATTCGCAATGACAAATCTTTGAATCTTTCTAATCTTGTATAATTTCTTCTTCTAAAAATTCTTCTTCATCTTTTTCTTTTGATCTTCGTAACATTTCCAGAACTTCTGAAATTATTAATCCTGAAAATATTAAAATTCCGCCAATGATTCCAAAGTTTGAAATTCTTTCGCTTAAAATTATATATGCAAATAATGCTGCAAATAAAGGCTCAAATGAAAATATGATTCCAGCTTTTGCCGGTGAAACTTCTTTTTGAAATTTTGTTTGAATTCCGAAAGTTACAACTGTCGCCAAAATTGCAGTGTATGCTAATCCGATTATCAATTCATTTGTAAAACTGAATGAAATTTTTTCAATATTAATTATTTCAAAAATTCCGGCAGAGAAAAATCCGAAAGCAGATGTTACCGCAATTTGAATGATCATCAAGATCCAGAATTTTACTCGCTTGCTTGCGTAATCCATATAAACAATTTGCATCGCAAAAAATACTGCACAGATCAATGTCAGCGCATCTCCGAAATTAAAACTGCTGCCAAGTTCGTTTAAAAAATTTCCTAATGAAGTATCATTGCTTGAAAGAAATATCAATCCGGTAATTACAATTATACTTCCTGTAATTGAGCCTAATGTCGGTTTTCTTTTTTCAATTAATAATTGAAATATTGGAACAAAAATTACAACGGAACCGGTTATAAATCCCGATTTTGTTGCCGATGTAAATTTCAATCCGGCTGTTTGAAATGCAAATCCTAAAAAAAGTAAAGTTCCTAAAATTGCAGATCGCTTCAAACTTTTTTTATCAATCTCAGGAAGATATTTATACGCAAAAGGTAATAAGATCAATGCTGCAATTAAAAAACGGATGCCGATAAAAAACATCGGCGAAATATGATCAAGCGAATTTTTAACAATTACAAAAGTGCCGCCCCAAATGATTGTGGCAAGCATCAGCGCAATTTCGCTTAAATATTTTTTGTAAAGTTTTGAACCGTATTTAATCATCACTTTCAGAATATCCGAAGCGTTTTAACTGCCTTTCATCGGAACGCCATTTTTCGCGGACCTTCACTCTTAAATCCAAAAATACGGGACGCTGCAAAAATGATTCTATTTCAGCTCTTGATGATTGTCCCAATTGTTTTATCGCCGCCCCTTGTTTACCTATCAAAATCGGTTTTTGAGTTTCCTTTTCAACTATAATATCAACTTGAATAAAATCTTTTCGTCCTTCCCTTTCTTTAAAATCTTCAATAACAACTTCGGTGCTGTAAGGAACTTCTTCCTGATATTGTTCGAAAATTTTTTCGCGGATGATTTCCGAAACAAAAAATCTTTCATTCTCATCTGTAATTTGATCATCGGGATAAAATTTCGGATGCTCAGGCAAAAATTCAATTATAGAATTTAAAATTGATTCAGTATTATAATTCAAAGTTGCTGATGCAGGAATAACTTTATCAAATTCACTTGATTTTTCAAGCCTGGAAATTAAATGCTTTACTTTTTCTTCGGTTGAAAGATCAACTTTATTTAAAACAAGAATTTTCTTCTTTCTTGATTGCTGCAAAATTGCTTTTACTTTTTCATCTTCTAAAGTCCGTTTTGCTTCGGGATCTGAGTGAATATCAACTATAAAAACAATTACATCGGCATCTTTTACTGATTGATTAACATAATCAAGCATTTTTTCCTGAAGTAAATAATCCGGTTTCAGAATTCCCGGTGTATCCAAAAATATTATCTGATAATCTTCGGATGAAAGAATTCCCAAAATTCTTTTACGCGTAGTTTGCGGTTTATTCGTGGTGATCGATAATTTTTCGCCGAGCAGTGCATTCATCAAAGTTGATTTTCCCGCATTCGGTTTTCCGATTATCGCAACAAATCCTGTTTTCGTATTCATATCATTTCTTATTTATTTACAATATTAAAATATATTTAATGAAGTTTAGAAAGGCAAAGTAAATTAAAATCAAAGTTTTTATTTGAAGTTTTGAATTTATGTAAACCCGATTTTATTTTTGAAATTTAAAATGAAAAATTCCGGACTGTGCCGGAATTTCAAAATCAAACTTTTCTAAATAATAAAGTGAAATTACTTGAGTTGAATTAAATGAAATTCTTGCAAGTAAATTTACAATTTTATCAACCTTTGGAAAAATTATTTTTCATTGTTTTGGTTGTTTCGTAAAAATAATAAATACTAATTAAAACTATGAATGCAAGCACTGAAGTAAAGATTGAACTATCAATTTTTGAAAATAAATTTGAAGTTACATTAAAAAAAGCGCTAGAATTATTAGTGATCAATTTGAACCAATCTTCATTTTGATTTTGATGCGTTCCCGATGCCGCAAAAATGAAAATACCCAAAAACATAAAAATAAAAACACTGAATATAAATCTGAAAAAATAATTCTTTTTCGGCTCATGTTTAACTGAAACCGCTTGAATTTTACTCATTAAAGATTCAGTAAAATTATATGACAAATTTTCCAGAGGAAGATTTTTTAATTGACCTTCAACTAATTTTTGTGCTTTAATTTTATTTAAACAATCTGCGCAAATTTTTATATGCTCATTGATCTTATTTATATCTGAGATCGAAAGATCGTTATCAAAGTATTTATTTATCAATTCATCATTTAAATGATTCATAATAATTCCTCTTGGTAATTGTGCTTTAAAACCAGATCTCTTAAAGCATTACGTGATCTGTGCAGAATTACTTTTGTGTTTACAATTGAAAGCCCTGTAATTTGGCTTATTTCATCAAGATTCATTTCATCAATATAGAACAAATTTAAAACCGTTGCGTATCTCGGCGGAAGTTTTTCTATCAATTTCAGAATAAATTCCGATGCATTGTTACTTTCAGAATAAGATTTCGCATCATAATCCTGAAGATTGAAATGATCTTCAAGAGATGAAAGTTCATCTTCATCTTTTCTTCTTTTGCTTCCCAAAAATGAAAGCGCCGAGTTATAAACTATTCTGTAGAACCATGTTGAAAATTTTGATTCCTGTCTGAAAGAATTCAGTGATTGAAACGCTTTCAAAAAACAGTCCTGCAAAACCTCTTCGGCATCAAGTTTGTTTTTTAGCATTCTTATTAAAAGAGAAAACGCTTTATTTTTATATCTATCTATTAATAGAGCAAAATCTGCAGTATTGCCTCTTTTAACGGATTCTATTATTTCAATGTCGCTTAAATTCTTCATACAATATTTGACTAAAGAATTGGTCAAAAGGTTACTTGCAAAATAATATTTTTTTCTGAAAAAAAATTATAAAAATTTGTAACCGAACGGTATTTTATTTCGTCCAAAGTTTTAGAAAAGAAAATTTTTGATGTAAAAGATTTTTAATTGAAAGAAAATTTAATTAAAAAGTTTGTAACCACAAAAAGAAATTATTTATCTAAAACTCTAAATACAGGAGTAAATTATGAGTCCGTTTATAGTCCCCGTATCGTTCTTTCTGATAACCGGCCTGGTTATTTTGGTGGCAATTTATTTTAAAAGCCGCGAAAGACAAATGCTGATTGAAAGAGGATTATCAGCCGAGCAGATCAAGGAATTCTTTTCAAATAAGAAAAGTGTAAATCCGTATTTAATGACAAAGATCGGAATTGTTTCAATATTTTTCGGTTTGGCTTTGTTTTTAGGCATGTTTTTGGAAGATTTGACAAGCAGAGATTATTGGATGGTGCTTTCATTATTTTCGGTAACAGGCGCTGGATTTATAATTGCGAATGTTGTTGGCAGAAAATTAGATAACGGCACAAAAGAGATTGCATAACCCGTTTTGTGAAAATATGTAAGTATGATTAACAGATCATTTTATTAAAACTGCGAAAATACTTTGCTGAAATAATAATTATTGAAGAATAAAAAAGCCGTGAAAAATTTTCCACGGCTTTTATTTTATTTAATCATAGGAGTAAGATTTTTATAATCTGAATTATGAGTAATGAACATTTTGTAAATATCGCTGTTCTCGTAAATTTTCAGTGAATTTGTTACAATAAACCCGGTTGCGTTTTTGCTTAATCCTCCGGTTGTAAAAACCATTATTTGATTAAATGAATTGTCTTTTAATCTTAAAAGCAATTTCTTTATATCATCACTCTTTAAAGTATTTTTAAAAGATTTTACCAAAACTTTATTTAGAAATTTTTCTGAATTATAAGTAAATTCAGCTTCAAAGGATTCATTCTGCAATTCCGTAAAATTCATTTCCTCAATACTTACATTAAACTCTTTTGAAATTGCATGAATCAAAAGTCCGTCATAACTTTTTCTATTAACTTTTAAAGTACCAAAAATTCCATCTGAAAATCCGCATAGAACAATATTTTTAGAATTGCTCACCGCTTGTTTTCTTATTGAATTAAAGATTTTGACCGGTTTTTGATCAGTATAATTAATTTGATCAATAATTGCAGGATTAAATTTATTCAGAAATTCTGATGTTGAATTTGTTCCAACTTCATTCAGGTATTTTTCTTTTTCGGCTGCAATGCTGAATATATCAAATCTTTGTGCTTCCCCTTCAATTTTCTCTGTTATCAAAAAATATCCGTTAAACACTATTTTTTTGAAATAATTTTCTTTATCAATTGTAAATAATGAGCTTAAAACTAAAGATGCGGTATTATAAACTAATTTGCTGATAGCATCAAATAATTTTTCGCTTTCAATTTTGGGCACTAAATTTCCGGTGATATCTTTATTCAAAGATTTAGTTAAAATCTTTGATAAACAATTTCTATCGGGAAATTCGAAATCTATTGTTAAAGTTTGGGTAACACCGCAATAATCAGTTTCAAAATTATCCGAAAGGAAATCAGGAATTTGAATTTTGCTCAAAATAAGATCGGCAAATTCGGCGATTGCATACTCGTTTCTTTCATCTAAAAGTATTTTCAGATCATTTAAAAATGATTTATAGATTGTTTTTTTCTTTTCGAGATCTTTTGAATTTTTATCAAAGATTTTTTTTCTTTTATTCCAGCTTTTAAGAGCAAGTTCATATTTTTGCAACCTTGAGGAATTTATACTTTCAACTCTGAATTTTTCTTTTTCCCATTTTCTTAAAGCATGTTCAAATTTATTTTTATAAAAAATTATTTTACTTTCTTTTTTGGATGAAAACAAATTATCAACTAAAGAAAATTTCGGTTGAAATTCAGGAGAATCTTTTTCAGGTTTTTCCTGAATTGTTAAAAGTTCAGGTTCTTCAGGTGCATGAATTTCCTTGAAACTGACGAAACTTTCCTGAAGATCATCAAAGTTTACCGATAGTAATTCGTTTGAATCTGTTTGGTTGGATATAAAAGAATTTAGATAAACAGCATCAGCAGGATTAAAATCTTTCTGATCTATCCACTTATTTTCCCATTTAATTAATTGGCTGTTTGCTTTGAATTCAATCGCTACAAGTGAAGTACCGAATATGGTTTTACTTTCTTCTAATCCCGTGTGATGCAATCTTAGTGTAAAACCGTTATAATTTCCGTAAATATTCTCTTCAAGTTTAATAATTTTAATTAATTCGCTGCTCATTGACTTCCCCGGATTTAACCATATTTAGAATGATAGTGTGAACTGGACCTTTTTGCCCTTTTAACAAACTATTAATATTTGAGTTTCGGGAAATTTCGGAAAATGATTTATTTTTTTTAATAAAATTGCAAAAAATTTTTAAGGAATCTTTTATTTTGATCGGATGTAGATGGGATTATCTAAATTTATAACCATTGCTTTATTCATTCGGCTATTTTATTTCAATTATATATTGAAGTTGAAATATTTTTTCAAAGAGAATAATTTTGTGATGATTACTTATTACCTCAGTTTCCCCAAATATATTAAATTGTGCATCGATCATTATTCAAATCTTAATCACAATCAATTCATATATTCATATAAAAAAAACCGGTTTTCCATAAAACAAAAAAAGCTCTTCACAAATGAAGAGCTTTTTTAGCGGGGCCGACGAGACTCGAACTCGCGACCTCCTGCGTGACAGAAAGCTCAATATTACTTTTTAAGCATTTTTCTAATGTTTTTAATTAAATTTTCAACTCTTTTTATTCGATTTTTGAATAGTGTGTTATAATAGTGTTATAATTAATTATTGGTTTATCATCCTTATCGATCTCTTGAAATGTCCACTTTCCGAAATTTTTCTCAAAATAATCCTTTCCGCATTTAATTGAATAATGAAATGTCGAATCCATTGAAGCCATGTACATTTCATCATTCGTGAATTCATTTTTTAAGATCTCTTTCTGCTGTTCTCTCGATAAATTTTCCAAGATCATCTATAGTAACCTTGTTTTTTGTAATACGGTTTATCAAAGAAGGAAATCCATTCGACTTTCCCGCGATTGACCGCTCCATCCTCACTGATCTGGAATTCAAAAGTTCCGCCGCCGACGTGAGCTTGGATCTTCTTTTTCCTCATAAAAGGAGTCTGATCTTCAGTGCATCCGGTTTGAATGCAGAATACATTTCTGTAATGCAGATAATCGAATTTGTGGTAATGTCCCAATAAAAGAATTTGCGGTTTTTCTCCGCCGCTAAAAGATTCAATCATTTTCTGCGGAGAATACGAGAGTGCATAAGCTGATCCGCCGCCCGGATGCATTACTTTACATATTGCTTTTCCGTTCTTTGACTTAAATTCAACATCTGCTTCGATGTAACCTAAATAAACTAAATCTTTCCTTCCGGCTTGCCGCGCCATCATTTCAGCATATTCACCGATATTTATTTTTTCCCTTTGAACATACCAGCCTTCATGATCATCACCGGCAACGAAAAATGTTGTGATTCCTTTTCTCTGCGGATAATTTTTAACAAAATATTCAACTTGCGGAGTGATTCCGTGAGTGTGAATGTCAAATTTATTAAACCGTGCTTCGCCGTCAATCCAATTACCAGCATTAAAAACTTGCGTGATGCCTTCCTTTTCAAAAATATCATACAAAGCGTTTAATACATCCAATCTTTCATATTTTGAACATAAATGATTATCAGATGTAAACCCGAATTTATATGTCTTATTTTGAAATTTCGAAAGGTCGATTGATAAACTTCCGCCCGGTTCTATTTGATTTGAAAGCTCAAATTTATTGCCTACTTGCACGACATTAAATTTTTCTTGCTTTAATTGATCAAGCATAGAAATAACGGAATTTTTATTTATATCCAGAATTTGAGATAATTCTTGGATCGAGCGCGGTTTTTTCAAAAGCTCTTTTAATTTTGATGCATCATTTTGAGCATCCAGCGGTTGTTTATAACTTCCGCAATCACTGCACCGGTAAGTCTGAAGCCCTTCTTTCTTACCGTTTTTCTTTATTTGCCCGGAACCACATTCAGCGCAAAGTAGCATTTGTGCCTCGTGTGGTTAATAAAATCTAAATCATATTATAAAATTCGCCTTTGCTATCTGTATTTTTCTTGAATTGTTTGATTTTATAGTCAAAGTATAACCGCTGTAGTTAGAAAGCTTCCCGTTTATTATAACCTCATGCCAATATAATCCAACCGGACTTACAGCCAGTCTAATGTCGGGATTTCCGGTTTTTCTTAGCAGCACTTCCAAATCACCATAATAATACTGATCGCCGAATAAAACAGAACTTCCCCATTTTGAATCAGTATCAACAAATTCCGGAAAATATCTGCAGAGTATTCTTAACTGATATGATTTATCATAATAAGCATCATCAGTAAATGCGTTTAACACTTGAGTCAAATAATTAGTATTATCAACTTCATAAACTTTAGTTATTCCATATGGAAGTGATTCAATTTCAGCGGCATTTGAAGGATCAACTACAGGTACATATGTACTTGGTGCTCCAACTAAAGTCCATCCTGAATCAAGTTTTGGATTAGCAAGAAGTTCAGTTCCGCTTTTTATCTCAAATTTCTTGTTATAATTTTGCACCTTATTTTCATCACCTTCAAAAGTGAAATAAACGTCAGTCAGTGAAATGGATGCACCCTCAAGTAAGAACGAGATCTTATCATACTGCATTACATCTTTGAATAAAGATGATGGCAAAATATATTTTCCGGTTTCTGCTGCAGTTAATTCAACATATTCACCTAATGGTTTTTCAAAGTTAGAGTAATATGGATCATTTGAATCATATTGATTTGCTCTTGTCGTATAAGAAGATAACCCTAATGTTTTCTTTACATAAACTTTGCTTATTCCGGTTCCTGTAACAAATAATGTAAATGCTTCAAGATTGCCCACTGTAAGCGGCAATATGCAGTCAATTAGTCCGTAGTTATTAAGTGAAACTGATTCGTTATTTTGCAGTTTTAGGTACTCGCAATTCTGATCTTCAAAGGATGCCAAAGATAATCTGTCAACGTTCTTTGCGGTTGTTGATGTATGCTTTGAATGCCCCGTATAGATCTCTTCAAACAATTTTGCTCTTTGAATGACTGTTTCAAAAACTAAATCACTTAATGTATTTACAGTAATGGATAATCTTTTTCTGAATACTTTAATCCCTTGTTTCGGACGCGGCAAAGTATTCAAGTAATTAAGCATATTCATAGCCCAAAGATCATTTGTTCTGGATGCCGGATGGTTGTTATACCATAAGGGATCGAAATATGAATTATTGAAACTTCTTGATGCTGTTTTGCCCCAATTCATAAACAGATAACCTTCTTCCTGACTTAATCGATCAAGAGCATTAAAATAAGCTTCATAGTGCTGATGTTCACTACTTAAAATTACTTTACCACCCAAAGCTTCAATCTCACGAGCAAGTTTTTTAGCATTTTCATAATAAGTTTCAGGTTTGATTGCGAACATTTCAGCGTTGTTATCCCGGCACGCAATTATTCCGTAAGTAGGGTTCCATTCTTTTATAGGTACACTTCCAAACCAAGCACTATTGGATCTGATTCTTCCCATTATCTCAAATAAATCATCGCCACTTTTGCCGAAATTTCTAAACTGATAATCCAAAAACATTCCGAGTTTCTGTAAATAGTGTTTTCCTTTTAAAGTATAACCTTGAGTGTAAGAGTTACCGAAAACAACTATTTTGTCAGAGTTCTTAATTGTAACTTTCTTTTCAGCAGCAACTGTTTGAGTTTCATCAAATACATAATCAGAAGGGAAATTTTTTACATCTGAATTAAAATTAAATCCGCTTCCAACTACATTTGAAAGACAAACAGCTGGATTTACTATAGAAAAACCTCTTTCTACTCCAACTTGTGGTGCAGTACCAG
>CBDUBH010000069.1:0-18990 GCA_965365345.1 uncultured Melioribacteraceae bacterium | reverse complement strand
CGGTGATTGTGTTTTGTGCCTGTGCTGATGATAATAACCATGCTGCATTAAATGAATTGCCACCAACAAATGATGGATTGATTGGCCGGTAAACTAATTCTTGAGAAATTGTTTCTGAATAAATTATTACAACAAAAAATGTTAATATGTAAAAAAATTGTTTCATCATTTTCTCCATAAATCAAAAATGAAAATCAATAAATTCCGCTTCCGCTTAGATCTTCTCCTTGCAATTCTTCTTGAATCATTTCATAATTTTCTATGTAATTTATTGTATGCTGAACCGCATATTCAGCAAGATCCTGTAAATATTCAAATCTTGGCTGAAGGAATTGCTGAAAAATTTCAGTATCATTTATTGTAATTATAACTTGCGTATTTATTCCTCTGAATGGTCGCTCTTCAATTGTAACCGTAAAAGGAGCCTCTCTAACGGGTAAATTTTCCCAAATTGAATAGAATAAACCGAAAAAATCAGCTCCGACTTTAGTCTGTGTATTATCAACAATTAAAACATCTTTACCAAGCTCATCAAAGTTATAGTTGATGGAATCGGTAATCACAGAATCTTGTATGAAAAATTTATCAGGGGCATTTTTATTGGAAGAACTTAGCATTGCTGAATTCGTAGAAAAAAGGAATAAACACTGCAAAATTACATTCATTGAAAAATGTAAAAAGCCAATTTTCATGAAATTTTTGCCCTCTTTAAATCTCACTTAATCGAAATATATTTACTGAAAATATATGTTAAAACAATCTGATGGTTAAAGTAAACAAATAAAAATTATTTGTCTGTCACGCAAATGCGTGATTTTTAAACCAGATTTTCAAGTATGGCTTTTTTTACGGCTTCGGTTTTTGAATTTACTTCTAGTTTGGAATATAATCTTCTTATGTAAGTATCAATAGTGTTAAAACTTAAAAAGAGATTTTCTGCAATTTTCTTTTTTGTAAATCCTTCTTGCAGCATTTTCAGAATTTCTTTTTCTCTTTTGGATAGTTCATAATTATTTTGCGGGGAATGTTGATTTCTTAAATAACCAAATAAAGTGTTTAATATGGAAAGTGACATACAAGAATTTCCTTTATAAACAGATTTTATTTGTGCTATCAATTCATCAATTGGGGTAAGTTTATCAATATATCCTGATGCGCCTGCCTCTATGGCATGCAAAATATTCTCTTTATCAGTGTGAGCAGATAAAACTATTAAGCAGATCTTTGGTGAAATTTCTTTTATTATTTTAATACCGTCAATTCCGGAAATTCCCGGAAGTGAAATGTCGATCAATAATATATCGGGAATTTCTTTATAATACAAAGCATTTATAGCATCTTCACATTTTTTAAAAACCGCGCTGCATTTAACTCCGTATTTTTGTAATTCAAAAGTGCGTGTAAGAAATTTAATTTGAAGTGAATCATCTTCAACGATCCACAGATTAATAATTTTTTTTTGATTGTAAATGTTTCTCATTTTGCCCCCATAATTTTCAAAATCAAGTTGTCAAATAAAAGCACACAAAATTTTCAGATATAATTGAATTAATTCAGATATAAAATTCAAAATATTTTAAGTTCAAGATCTGGTTTAAATAGAAAAAATCAATACACATTCCGATGCATGCAATTTTTTGGTACTATGTTGATTTATTGAGTTATTTTAAATTTTATCGGTATGATAATTTTGATTTGTATTGTTTTGTTGTCGAATTATGGATTGCGCAAAACTTAACTGATTCGATCAATCTTTTAAATTAGTTTTGATTTGCGGTTGATTTGTTTTTCGAATTAAAGGATAGTTGATTTGAAATTACTTTGAGGATGTTTTATAGAAATTTTTCTAACAATCAATTCCTTTGCGTGATAGAATTCCCTGCGCATAATAATGTTTCACTTCTTTCATTTCCGTTATCAGATCGGCTTTTTGTAGAATTTCATCAGGGCAATATCTTCCAGTAATTACAAGTTCAACATTTTCTTTTTTCAATTCGAAAAGATGCATCACATCTTTTACTTCAATTAATTTGAAAAAGAAAGTTACGCAAAGTTCATCGAGAATTATCAAGTCGTAATTTCCGCTTTGCAATGATTCTGCGGCAAAATTTATTCCTGCAATAATTTCATTTTTATCTTTTTCTGATGGCGTCATTTTTTTGAAAACAAATTCATCATCGCCGAATTGTTTTATTTCGATAAGATCATCAAATCTTTTCAATGCGTTTAATTCATTGTACGGAAAGTTTTTCATGAATTGAATTATCAATACTTTCATACCAAATCCGGCAGCGCGAATTGCCTGTCCGATCGCTGCAGTCGTTTTTCCTTTTCCGTTTCCGGTGTAAACCTGAACAAAACCTTTTTTTAATTTTTTCAAATTCGCTTTTAATCTTTTAGTTTTTGATAAAATTATAATGCCGTAATTTTTACTAAAGAATTTTTAATTAACAATATTTCCCTTTTTACGGAGTTCAATTTTTTTCAGAAGATCTTCTTTTTCCTGTAAGGAATAATAAATCCACATCGCAATTTCGTCAACCGTTCTGAAACATCCGCGGCAGTAACCATTTTTATCGTTAATGTGACAAAATTTTGTGCAAGGCGATTTAAATTTTTCAAATTCATTATTAATTAACGATTTCGTTTCCATTTTCTTTTATCTTTCGAATTAAATTAATTATTTCTTGCGTGGTAACAATTCCCTTTGATTCAAGCAATAAAATCAATGCTTCCAGCGTTAATGTGTTTGCTACAGAAATTTTTTCTAAGTTTGATTGCTTTGTTTTTCGTTCACTCATTTTAATTCCATTAATATAAATATTTTTTATATTGGACTTCAAGTATTATTTTTGAAATTACGGAAATTCAATTTCAGTTTTTAGAAATTAAATTTCCGTTTTCTGATTTTGATTTACATTAAATTCAATTTTAAGCCTGCGTAAAATGATCTTTTGGCGTTTCCGTAAAACAAAATTTCTTCGTAATCTTCATTTAAAATATTTTCAACCCTGCCGAAAAATTTTATGTTTCCGGTCAATGAATAACTTGCCGCAAAATTCATTAAAGTGTAAGATTTAAGTTCAACTCTTTTTGCGGGAAGTTCAGCAAAATCTTTATCAAATCTTTTTCCGTTATTTATGATCTCAAAATTTGAAGTAAGATTTTTATAAGCGTAATTTAAATTCAAGGCAATTTTATTTTTCGGTCTGCGCAAAAGCTGCTCGCCAAAATCAGCGCTCGTTTCACTTTCATCTTTTGCATTTGTAAAAGTGTAATTTAAACCGATTGCTAAATTTGCTAAAAGATTTAATTGAACGAAACTTTCGATTCCTTCGGTCTTTGCTTTATCAATATTTACAGTTTGAAAATTGCTGTTGTAACCGATAAGATTTGAATATTCATTTTGAAAATATGTAACTCCCAAAACCGCAAATTTTGAAATATAATGTTCAATTCCCGCATCAAATCCTTTACTTTTTTCGGGCTGAAGTTCCGGATTTCCATACATGGGATCGAACAAATAATAAAGCGATGGCGATTTGAATCCGGTCCCGTAAGTTGCTTTTAATTTTGTGTTGATTGCAGAAATCAAATATGCCGGCGCAATTCTGTAAGTAATTTCCGAACCGAATTTTTGGTGATCGTCAATTCTGATTCCCGCTGTGCCGAAAAAACTTCCGAAGTTAAATTGATCCTGTAAAAATGCTGCTGAAGTTAGTGTTTTACTTTCAGGTAAAATTGATTCGTATGCTCCCCAATCGCTTCCGCCAAAATATTCCGAACGCGCTTTTTCTTCATCAATTTCAGCGCCGATTATTATTGAATTATTCTCAAAAATATTCAAATTATTTTGCCACTCAATTTTCGCGCGGCTTCCTTTGAAATATGCGTTTGAAAAAACATTCGGACGAAGTTCATCAACTTCATCATCAATATTTGCTTTGTGCGTAACGTAAGAAATATTTAAAGTTTGATTCCAGATATTTTCAAATGAATTTAATTCAGTTGAAAATTTGAAATGAAGATCTTCCGATTTTGAAATAAAATTTGGATCATCACCTGATCTTTCATTTTGATCGAGATCAACATTTGACTTGCTGAGATTTGCAAGAAATCCAAACTTCAAATTTTGCGATGCCTGAAAATTAAGCTTTGTGTGAAAGCTATTATTTAAATAAGAATCGTTTTCGGTGTTCCCGTAAATTTCATTTGCAGTTGAAAATCCGTTTGAATGAATTCTCGAATAATCGAAATTCAAATTTAATTTACCAAAAGTTCCATTAAATCCTGCTGCGGTTTTGTAAGTTTGATATGAACCGGCTTCTGCGGTAACATTGATTTTATTGGCTTCGGTTGCACTTTTTGTAAAAATGCTTATAACTCCGGCAAGCGCATCGGAGCCGTATAATGTGCTTTGCGGTCCGCGTAAAATTTCAATACGTTCAATATTATTTGATTGAAGATTTGCAAGATCAAAAGCATTTGAAATTGAGCTTGCATCGTTTACTTCAACTCCATCAACTAAAATTAAAGTGTGATGCGGATTTGCACCGCGCAAAAATACGCGAGAAAGTTGTCCTAATCCGCCGCCTTGGCTAACTTCAACGCCTTCAACTCCGCGCAGCAATTCGGCTACGGTAATTTTATTTGAGCTTTCGATAAATTCTTTTGTTAAAACCGTTACAGAACTTGCAACTTGCGAAATCGGGGTTGCATTTTTATTTGCGGTTACTACAATTTCGGAAAGATCGTAAACTTTGATCGTATCTTTTTGAGGTTCAATCGAAAATAATTCCGGACTGAACAAAAATAAAAAAGTGAAAATTAAGTAAAAAATTTTTTGCATAGAGTTACTTCCTTTTAGAATTTTAGAAAATTAAAAGATGTAACCTTGCGTGTAAGTGAAAAAGAAAATGTGAAAAAGCAGAAAAAGAAATGTTCACAAAGAATTTTATCTCACCTTAACCCGCGAAGGTAGATCTATTTTTGAATTTATGGCAGGTCTCCTGACTTAAGACAATTTCTAACGCCTTCCCGTAAAACAGTGGCTTTGTGTTAGAAATTTGCGTCCATCACAGTTGCGCGGCAGTACCGGAATTTAACCGGTTTCCCTATTCTTTCCGAATCGTTTCGGAACACCATAAATTTTTAAGAACTATTAAACTAAATTAAAAATTAGGTTTAATAATTCCAAATTAAATTTTGCTAAGAACTATATAAAAACAAAAGAGACGGAATTTTTGCCGTCTCTACAATTTTGGAAATGTGAAAAATTATTTATCGCCAAGCTAATTTTGAATTCATTAAAAACATAGCGCTTAAGTAAAATATAACTCCGGCTAGCAAACCCAAACTGAAACCGAAATTTATTACGATCAATATTATTGCGGTTGAACCGATTACCGAAGCAACACCGTTTACCGCAAATCCCCAATCAATAAGATCGCCAACTCTTTTTGCGGCTTTCGGAAAAGGCATTCCCATGAAAAACCCGAGCGGCGAGACTAAAATTATTGAAACGATAATTCTCGGAATTTGATCCCAGCTTACTAGCAGACTTGTAACACTTCTGAAAACAAAAATTTCCATTAAAATTAAAAAGGCAATTGCCATAAAAGGAAATTTGTTATCAAACTTTTCTGAGAATTTACTTCCAATTCCCGAAGCGATCAATATTGTTAAGAGAATCGTAACAAAACTGTATGAAGAAGCGCCGATAAATAAAGTGTACCTTTGAATTAAAATAATTTCAACAACCATAAAAGCAATTCCGATTGAAAAGAAATAAAGCCACGGCGCGGCTTTTAGCTTTTCACCTTTTTTCAAATATGGAATTAACATTAAAGGTAAGACCAAAATAATTACAATAAGTAAAATTGCGGTTACTACAAGTTTAGAAACCGGAAATCCTCTGAATTCATAAGGAGTTAATTCTTTTAGTTTTGCAAATTCAAAATTTTTCATTAATCCCATTTGGGCTACAAAAGGTTTATCGTCATCGCAAGGCGCAATATCTATATCCGAATTTTGCATTACCGTTTCCCAGCCGTCGTTCACAACTCTGTTTACAATATTTCCTTTTAGAGAATCATCGCACGGATAAAGCAAATGAATATCATTATGATTTTCCGGAATAATAGGAATTATTCCTTCATTTATTATTTCTTTTGTTAAAGGTTTTTTACCGATCACGATCAAATTTCTTTTCATTCCGGGCAAATTGTAAACTGCAAA
Organism: uncultured Melioribacteraceae bacterium; assembly: GCA_965365345.1. GTDB lineage: Bacteria > Bacteroidota > Ignavibacteria > Ignavibacteriales > SURF-24 > CBDUBH01. The sequence goes on along the minus strand of CBDUBH010000069.1, from coordinate 12,753 downwards.
ATGTTCTTTCGGATTTTCAATTCCCAATCTTGTTAAACCATCAATTACTTCGGCTGCAACTTTAGGAATGTAGAATTGATGTTCCATAAAAATGAATCCGTTTTCGCTTAAAGCTTTGTAATAATCCATAAAAGCTTCGGTTGTAAACAGATAATTTTCCGAAAGCGCGAATGAGCCGGAAGCAAGCGCGGCAAAAGTATTGGAACTGAAAGAAGTTATAAGATCAAATTCATTTTCAAATTTGCGAACATAAGCGCGGGCATCATCTGTTACAACTTTTACGCGCGGATCTTGATAAATATTTCCGGAGAAATCAGCAAGTTCACCATCTGTTAATAAATAATTGATTTTGGGATTTACTTCAACCGCGTGAACTTCGCAGGCTTTTGCGGCAAGCGCCTGTAAAACTTCCCTTCCGCCGCCGGCTCCCATTATCATTACTTTACAATCTTGATTTTGAGCCATAAGTTTTTCAAACGGCAAACCGAAATAATTTTCAACTGTATCAAATTTTGTCCAATCGCCATCGAACGCGTAAGCGGTTGTATGAGCAACATTATCAATATTTAATCCGCGCGCTTCTTTTCCGTAATCAAAAATTTTGATCTTTGCCATTGAATCCCAATACCAATGCATTAAAGGCGCGCGTTCTTTTCTTGGCGGATCGAGTAAAACTCCCGAATAATTTAAAAGAACAAAAGTTGCGATCAACGGAATAACCACTGCGTATTTTAATTTTCCTTCTGCAAAAAACGCTGCTAAAATCATCGGAATAACTATCAAAAAAGCAGCCCAGTGTGTACTGAAAACATTCATAAAAGTTATTGCAACAACTCCGCCAAATCCCGCACCGAGCAGATCAGCCATATAAAGATCAGGCATATCTTCAACATTTTCCCTGAAAAGTTTTGCAAGCGCAATTCCGCCTGTAAAAAACGGAGCCGAAAGCAAAAATACAGCAAGCACAAATTTTGCGATCATTTCCCAACTTGTTAAAAGTTTGGCAAAATCCAATTTGCTGCTTAAAACAATTGACGGTCCGGCAAGCGCAAAAATTGCTGAAAGTATCAGCATAATTCCCAAAGTATTTTTTTTGTTAATAAATGGAATCATGCGAAAAGTTAACGCGCCCAAGCCCAATCCCAAAATGGCAAGAGAAAGTGTTAAAAAAGCAAATGTGTAAAAATATTCTGCGGAAAAAATTCGAGTCCAAACAATTTCAAGTGAAATTAAAGTTAAGGAAAGAAGAAAAATGATGATAAATCTTGAGAACTTCATATTGCACCTTCAAAATAGATAAAAATATCTTTTTAAGAATTTTGACGATGTCAATTAAAAAAAGTTTTAAATCTCCGATAATAAAGTGGAGGAAAATTGCCCTAAAAATCAATTTATTGTTTTACTATATTTGTGAACTTGGCTTTAATATTTCTTTTGATTTAATTTGTTTTCAAAAGTTTTCTGTTATTGCAATTAAAAAATGAATGAAAATGATCATTAAAAATTTAGAAAGAGCAATAAAATTTACGGGGAATATTTTCTTTCCGGCATTCGTTTTTTTCGTTTTAAGTTTTTCTTTTTTAAATGCTCAAAACGAAAATTTCAGATTCCGTAAAATAGATTCTGAAAGCGGGCTTTCAAGCAATGCAGTTCACGCGGTAATTCAGGATAAACAAGGATTTATCTGGTTTGGCACCGAAGACGGATTGAACAGATTTGACGGATATTCTTTTAAAATATTCAAAAATGATCCTTCTGATTCAAATTCAATTTCAAATAATTGGATCTGGGATTTATTTTGTGACAGCGAAGGCAAAATTTGGGCAGCAACAAATTCCGGCGGATTAAATTTATACGATCCCGAAACCGGGAAGTTTACAAGATTTTTACGCGATCCCAAAAATACAAATTCAGTAAGCGGAAATAACATAAGAGTAGTTTCTGAAGATAAAAAAGGAAATATCTGGATCGGAACTAATTATTTGGGATTAAGTAAATTCAACAAAAAAACACAAAAATTTACGCGCTATAATTTTGATTTTCAAAACAAGAACAGCATTTCAAGCAATCAAATAAGTGCAATTTATTGTGATAGTTTCGGAAATTTGTGGATAGGAACTTACGATAACGGCTTAAATTTATATGATGAAAAATCTGATTCTTTTATAAGATTTACCGCAAATGAAAATGATCCCAATTCAATTCCAAATAATAAAATTCTTTCGATCTATGAAGATGAAGATAAATTTATCTGGATCGGGACCGCTGAAGGCGCTTTAAGCAAACTTGATAGAAAATCAAAATCTTTTAATGTTTATTCTGATGAGTTCGTAAAAAATCATTCATCAATTCAATATGAAATTACTTCTATCATTCCGCTAAACAAGAATTTACTTTGGGTCGGCACTTATAATTTATCTCTTTTGCTTTTTGATAAATCCAAAAATGAATTTCATGAAGTTTCAAATAATTTTGCCGCTTCAGAAAATTTCGGCAGTAAAAACATCACTTCAATTTTAAAAGATAACGCCGGAAATTTCTGGTTTGCAACAACCGATAACGGAATTTATTATTTCAATCAATCTTTTTCCGAATTTAAATTATTAAGACAAAATCCCGCAGATCCTGCACACTCATTAAGTTACAACACGGTTCGCAGCGTTTTGGAAGATAGCAAAGGAGTTTTGTGGATAGGAACTTTGGGCGGCGGTTTGAATCGCCTGGATCCAAAAACAAACGAAATTTCGGTTTATAAATTTGATCCCCAAAATCCGAAAAGTTTACGGAATAACGGGGTTACGGCACTTCTTGAAGATAGCGAAAAAAATATTTGGGCGGGAACCTGGGGCGGCGGTCTGCAAAAATTAATTTCGCGCGAAGGTAAAAACAAAAATTTTGAAATTCTTGTAAATGATGAGAATAATAAAAATTCACTTCGCGATAATGTAGTAAAATCTTTGGCTGAAGATAAGTTCGGAAGAATTTGGGTCGGGACAGAATCCGGCGTTGATCTTTTCGATAAAAAAAATAAAAAGTTTTATCACATTCCACGATTATCTGAAGATCCGAATTCAATCAGCAGTGATTTGATCCAATCAATTTTAGTTGATAAAAAAGGAAATATTTGGATTGCAACCTGGGGCGGTTTGAATAAATTTGATATTGAAAAAAATCCCAAAGATTTCAACGGAAAATTTCATTTTGAAAAATTCTATACCGATCCCAAAAATCAAAATTCACTAAGCGATAACAGAATAATTTCTCTTTATGAAGATGAAAACGGAAATATTTGGGCAGGAACTTACGGCGGCGGATTAAATAAAATTTCTTTTGAAAACGGTAAAGCAAAATTTGAGAGATTCACTGAAAAATCAGGACTTCCGAATAATATTATATTCGGAATTGCCGGCGATGATTTAGGCAGAATTTGGGTTTCTACAAATAACGGAGTTTCAAAATTTGATACAGAATCCGGAATTTTTACAAATTTTGATAAAGGCGATGGACTTCAGGGAAATTCTTTTTACTGGGGCGCTTATCACAAAGGAAAAAGCGGAACGATTTATTTTGGCGGATTGAACGGATTAACTTATTTCGATCCTAAAGAAATTGCAAAGAATACAAATTTGCCGGAAGTTAAACTAGTTGGTTTTAAAAAATTCAACGAAGATTTTTCATTCGATAATCCGATCTCTAAAATGGAAGAAATAGTTCTTCCTTATAATGATAATTTTATCACATTTGAATTTGCCGCGCTTGATTATTCAAATCCCGCAAAAAATCAATATGAATATAAAATGGAAGGATTTGACAGAGCATGGATTAAAGCAGAAAATTTGCGACGCGCAACTTACACAAATCTTGATCCGGGTGAATATGTTTTCAAAGTCCGCGCAAGCAATAATCACGGAGTCTGGAACAATGAAGGAACGCAAATTTCGCTGATAATTAAGCCGCCGTTTTGGAAAACGATCTGGTTCAAAATTCTTCTTTCGTTATTTCTTTTTACTATGATCTATTTTGTTTACAGGCAAAAAGTAAAAAATATAAAAGCGCGAAATAAAGAATTGCAGGAATTAAATTTAAAACTTCGTAAAGAAATTGAAATTAATGAAGAAATAAGACGCGATCTTGAAATTGCAAAAGAAAAAGCGATCGCATCCGATAATTTAAAATCAGAATTTCTTGCTCAAATTTCGCATGAGATCCGCACTCCTATAAACTCTCTTATGAGTTATTCGGATCTGCTGAAAACAGAACTTCACGGCAGAGTAAACGATGAACTTGAATACGGAATTGAAGCGCTGCATAAATCAGGCAACAGAATTTTGCGTACAATGGATCTTATAATTAATATGTCCGAAATGCAAGCCGGAACTTATGAGGTCAGTTCAAAGAAAATTGATGTTTATCTTGATGTTTTAACTGTTGTTTATCATGATTTCAAATCATTGGCAAAAAGTAAAAATCTGAATTTCATTTTAGAAAAAAATACAAATGATACTGAAATAATTGTCGATGAATACAGCGTTAAACAAATTTTTTCAAACTTAATTGATAACGCCGTAAAGTTTACAGAATACGGCAGAATTACAACTACAATTTACAAAGATGATCTAAACAGATTGGCAGTTTCAATTAGCGATACCGGAACAGGAATTTCGCCTAAATACATGGAAGATCTGTTCAAACCTTTTACTCAGGAAGAACAAGGTTACACACGCAAATATGATGGCAACGGATTAGGATTGGCAGTTGCGAAAAAATTTGCAGAGCTGAACAATGCTGAAATAGAAGTTTATTCTGAAAAAAATATGGGGTCAACTTTTACCGTAATTTTTAAGAATAATTTTCATACATAGATTTTTATCAAAAAATATTTTCAGCCGGATTTTTTCATCCGGCTTTTTTATTTCGTTTTGATGAATTTGATTGTAAGAAATTATTTTCATAAGTTTGAATCCGTAAACTTTAAGAGGCGCATTAACCGCATAATCAATTGGAGAAGCCTGAAACTTCAATGAAAATTGATGAAGAGGATTAATGCCGAAGTGAATAAATTTTTCAGGAATTTATTTATTGGTTGCGTAGGTTGAATCCTGCGGACTGTCACGAAAGCAAAAGCTCGTGGAGAACTTAAGGTAAAGATTCGAAATTCACATTTCTTATTTTTTCTTTTCTCCATTTAAGCTTTCAGTTTTAAATTCAAAAAACAAAAGATTTGGAAGATTAAATTAATGTGTCATTGCGAGGAACTTGTGACGAAGCAATCTATTGTATCATTACGAGAAATTTGTGACGAAGCAATCTATTTTGTCATTGCGAGCAAAGCGAAGCAATCTCTGCGATTTACAATACAAGATTTCTCGCTTACGCCCGAAATGACATTTTAATATTTGCTATCGCTGATTTTAAAATTTCTTGATCATATTTTTTAAAAATCAGAAAGATCCCGAAGATAAAAAAATTAAGAAAAAATTATTCTTATTAAATTAAAAATGACTTTCATTCTACATTAAAAATTCTAAAAATTAAATTATTTAAAAGGGAAAAATAGATGAGTTTAACTGTTGCAAAATTCGGCGGAACAAGCATGGGCAGCGCTCATACAATGCTTGCCTGCGCTGAAATAATTTTATCAAATCCGAATACAAAAGTTGTTGTTGTAAGTGCAACTTCAGGAACTACAAATTTGCTGATCGAGCTTGCACAACATTCTATCAATCAAGATTGGAGCGGCTCTGAACAAATTATCGAAAAGCTTTTACTAAAACATTTTGATATTGCAGATAAGTTAAATTCCCCTGAAGAAATAAAATCAGAAATTAAAAATATCATTGATGAAGCCGAAACAATTTCAAAAGGAATTTTTTACTTAAAAGAAATTTCGCCACGCGCAATGGATAGTTTGTTAAGCATTGGTGAAAGAATTTCATCAATGCTTTTTACGCAAGCATTAAATTTGAAAGCCGGAAAAGAAGTCGCAAAAGTTTTTGATGTTCGATTAATTATGGCAACGGATTCTAAATTTAACAGCGCCGAACCACAGCCAAATGAAATTAAAAAACTTGCGGAAGAATTTTTAATTCCGAATTTGCAAAATCAAATTGCAGTTACGCAAGGATTTATCGGAAGATCTAAAAAAGGTGAAACAACGACTTTGGGACGCGGCGGTAGTGATTACAGCGCAACTTTGATCGGCGAAGCAATCGGCGCAAACATCGTTGAAATTTGGACAGATGTTTCCGGAGTTGCAACTACCGATCCGCGAATTGTTCCGCAGGCAAAGATGATCTCCGAAATTACTTTTGAAGAAGCCGCAGAACTTGCGAATGCAGGAGCAAAAGTTTTACATCCGCAAACATTGCTTCCCGCAATAAGAAAAGGAATTCCGGTTTTTGTTGGCAACAGTTTTAAACCGGGCGAAGGCGGAACATGGATAAAATCCGAAACAAAAGAAAAGCCGATGATCCGTGCAATCGCGTTACGAAAAAATCAAAAGCTTGTTACAATCAGCAGTTTGCGAATGGTAAATGCTTACGGGTTTTTGCAGAATATTTTTTCTATATTAGCAAAATATAAAATCAGTATTGATCTTATTACAACAAGTGAAATCAGCGTTGCGTTAACCCTGGATCAGCCATATTTATTGACCGAAGAGATCATTCACGAAATTTCGCAATTTGCTGAAATCAATATTGAAAATAATTTATCTTTAATTGCTGTTGTTGGAAATGAAATCAATACAACTTCGGGAATTTCAGCACAGACATTTACAACAATTAAAGATCACAATGTAAGAATGATTTGTCTTGGCGCAAGCAGATACAGTTTATGTTTTTTGGTTAACGCCGGAGAAGGTGAAATTGTAGTTCAAAAATTACATAAAACTTTTTTGGAAAATTAAAAGATTGGAAAGATTGAAATATTCAAAGATAAAATTTCGGTATTAAAATTCCCCCTTAGAAAAGGGAGCGAAGGGGATTGTTTAAAACTAAATTTGTCATTTTCCCTATTAAATCAGGACGAGTAATCTTTGAATCTGTCATTCCGGCTTGTCCGGAATCTTTCTTTGTATAAAAAAAATTTCCATTGCCAGATTTGGAAAGCAGTTTATAAATTTAAACTACTTATCATAATTAAATTATGTTTTTTCAAATTATATTTTTATAAATGTTTCTGTGCTATTGCTTTTTGAATTTAAATCAAAAAAGATTCCGGACAAGCCGGAATGACGAATAATCTTTATATCTTTTAATCTTTATAGATTTAAAAAGTGTATTAGATTAAGAAAATTTAAATACAGCGATTGCCACGTCCCAGCGGGCCTCGCAATAACAATCAATATTTAAACTGATAATTGTTTACTGAAAACTGATAACTATTAACGGAGCTTTAATGAAAATTGCTGTGATCGGGTTAGGAAAAACCGGTAGCAAAGTAAAAGAATTAATTCCTAAAAAAGAATTCTTCGGCGCATTCGATAGAGAAATTCTTGAAAATCCAAATTTGCTAAAAGGGGCTGATGTTGCAATCGTTTTTGTTCCGGGAAATTCCGCCGAAGAATTAATTCCCGTTCTTCTTCAAAATAAAATAAAAGTAATTTGGGCGCCAACGGGATTTGAATTTCCAAAAGATTTTAATCAAAAATTAATTGAAGAAAATTTGACTTGGGTTTACGGCAGCAATTTTTCGTTGGGAATGAACATCGTGATCAAAATGATAAAATTGCTCGGCAAAAATTTGCAAATCCTGAATAAACCCGAAATTCATTTGAATGAAATTCATCATATTCATAAAAAAGATGCCCCGAGCGGAACGGCACTTTTATGGGAAAAAACATTGGGTAAAGAGATTGAAAATATTACGAGCGAAAGATACGGCGATGTTGTTGGAACGCATCAATTAACCGTAAAAACAGAAACAGAAATAATTTATCTTGAACATCAGGCTTTGGACAGAACAATTTTTGCAGATGGTACAATTTGGGCAGCAAAAAATTTAATGAAGCAAAAAGATTTAAAAGGATTAATTTCATTTGAAAAATTAATTGAATTAACTTTAAAAGAAAGTTTATAAATAAAGGAAAAGTTTATGAAAGATTTGAAAAATTATCCGCTTTTTACCGCGCTCGTAACTCCTTTTAATGATGATGAAAGCGTTGATTATGAAAGTTTGGAAAAGCTTTTGAAATTACAGGAAGAAGCCGGAAACGGAATTTTGATTCTCGGAAGCACCGGCGAAAATTTAGCTTTAAGCTTGGATGAAAAAAAAGAAATAATTGAATTTGTGGTTAAGCAAAATTTAAATGTTCCAATAATGAGTGGAGTCGGCGGAACAAATTTCAAAGAATCAATTGAATGGATAAATTTTCTTGAAACAAAACCAATTGATGTTTATCTGCTTGTAACTCCGCTTTACACAAAGCCCGGAGAAAAAGGACAAACTCAATGGTTCACAAAATTGATGGATGCCGCCACAAAGCCTTGCGTGCTTTATAATATTCCTTCGCGCGCGGGAAAACCTTTGGATCATAATGCTGTAAAAAAATTAAAAGATCACAAAAACTTTTTCGGAATAAAAGAAGCGAGCGGATCGATTGATGAATTTTCAAAATACAAAGAAGATGCCCCAAACGCATTTATGTACAGCGGTGATGATGGTTTAACCCCATTTTTTGCGGCTTGCGGAGCAAAAGGATTGATTTCAGTTATTTCAAATGTATGGCCGAAGGAAACTAATCTTTACACAAAAAAATGTGTCAATTTAGAATTGGAAGGACTTCTCCCCGCTTGGCAAAAAATCAGCAATTCACTTTTTGTTGTAAGCAATCCAATTCCCGCAAAAGTTTTACTTCATCATAAAGGAATTATAAAAACTCCGAAATTAAGATTGCCTCTTACTCATGAAGATCTAAAAAGCATTGATCCGTTAGTTGAAGCAGATAAAGAAGTTCAAAATTGGATGGAAAGAAACAAGGAGAAATAATGGCAAATTACGAAGAAATTTTATTTGAATTGGAAAAAGGAAATTTACGCGCGGCAAATAAAGATGAAAACGGAATTTGGCACGCAAATGTTGAAGTTAAAGAAGCAATTTTGGAAGCATTCAAAAACGGAAAAAATGTTGAATGGAACGGATTCATTGATAAGCATAATATTTTGCCACGCACATTTTCGGTTGAAGATGGAGTAAGAATTGTTCCGGGCGGAACTTCCGTAAGGCGCGGAAGTTATGTTGCAAAAAGCGTTATAATAATGCCGCCGGCATATATAAACATCGGTGCTTATGTTGATGAAGGTACAATGGTTGATTCACATGCGCTTGTCGGATCTTGCGCACAGATCGGAAAAAAAGTTCATCTTTCAGCCGGCGTGCAAATCGGCGGAGTTTTAGAGCCGATAGGATTAGCGCCTGTTGTAATTGAAGATGAAGCCTTTATCGGCGCGGGTTCCGTAATTGTTGAAGGAAGGCAAATCGGAAGAAGAGCCGTAATTGCGCCGGGAGTAATTTTATCCAAAAGCATTCCGGTTTATGATGTTGTTAATGAAAGGATTTTGGAAAAAGGTGAACCGATTCCCGAAAACGCAGTAGTAGTTCCGGGCGCGCGTCCATTTGCAGAAAACAAAAAATGGGCAAATGAATTGGGACTTCAAATGCAATGCCCGATTATTGTAAAATACCGCGATGAAAAAAGCGAAGCCTCGTTAACTTTGGAAGATGCGTTAAGGTAAAATTGAGTTACAATTTCCAAATTGTGATTTACATCAAAGCCAATCAAATCTGATTGGCTTTTTATTTATTTTCATTTAAATTTGAATTGCTTAAATAATTTTACTACGAATGAATCCGCAGTGCAATTCCTAAGATCCTTATTTTATTTGCCTGAAAATATTTAAACTCTTCTTTACAAATTTTACAAAAAGGAAATTTTAGAATCCAAATAAATATGAGGCAGCGTCATGAAAAAGATTTTTACAATTCTTTTTCTTTTTATCTTTTCATTACAATTAAATTCGCAGATTAAAAACTTTGATCAAATTAAACATCTAAAAAATCAAAATTCAAAAATTCATTTTGACGAAAGTTTATTTGAAGATGAACAAAACATTTCCTTCAAAAACAATAATTTATTTCCTCAGAAAGTACAAAAATCCAAAAGACAATGTGAACAAAAAGTTAAACCAACGTTGATCAGCAAATACGGAATTGAAAATACGGCATTCGAAAAAGAATCTTATCAATACGATGAAAACGGAAATGAATTAATTCGTTTAATTGAAATTAATGATAATGGCAGTTGGATCAATTTTAAAAGGGATACATCAAGTTATGATGAAAACGGAAATCAAATTACAAATGCTTATGAAACATGGCACGACGGGAAATGGATAACAGAATATAAATACACAAATCAATATGATGAAAAGGGAAATATTACAGAATCACTTTTTGAAGAAAATAAAGATGACTCATTGAAATATTCTTTTAAATACTTCTATGAATATGAAAATGGAAGATTAATGAATGAATTAACTCTTCGATTGAAAGATATTATTTGGTCACCCTACTTATTTAGGTATTTTGAATATGATGATAAAGGCAACTATAAATCCTATTATTCTGAATTCTATGTTGATGGTAATTGGATTGGAGATCATAAATCCATCTTCGAATATGATGAACAAGGTAGACGGATTTCATATATTAACCAAAGATGGGAAAATGGGAACTGGATTAACAGTTCAGGAACATTTTACACATATGATGATGCCAATCTTTTGTTTTTTTATACATATAAACAATGGAAAAATGAAGCTTGGGTAGATTACAATAAATACTCATATACTTTAGATTCTGATGGAAGGGAATTAACATTTATTTATGAAATTACTGACGGCGTAAGTTTAAAAAATAACAGTAAAACAATTTATGAATATTATGATTTAACAAAAGAACTAGTATCTCTTACTTTTCAAAAATGGAATGATGAAAATTGGTATGATTTTTCAAGAATTGTTTACCAATATGATGGAAATGGTAATATGACAACTCAAATCGAGCAAAGACCTAGTTATTTATCTTGGGATGATTCTCTAAAAATCTCTTATGCGTTTGATGAAAACAATAATTGCACAAATGCAGAAGCATTTTTCTATAAAAATAGTGTTTGGGAAAAAGGTTATAATTATTTTCAAATTTTTTACGATAATTACGAAGGTTATATCTACGAAAATGCGTCAAAAGTAGAAGTTACTTACAAACATTTTAGTCCAACTTCTGTTAAAGATGAAAATTCACAAATTAAAGATTACACTTTACATCAAAATTATCCGAATCCATTTAATCCATCAACAGCGATAAGCTATCAGCTTTCAACACAATCAAAAGTTGAATTGAAAATCTTTGATGTATTAGGAAGAGAAATTCAAACTCTTGTAAATGAAATTCAATCTGCCGGAAATTATAAAGTAAATTTCGACGCGACAAATCTTCCAAGCGGAATTTATATTTACCAAATTAAAGCCGATAATTTTGTTCAATCGAAAAAGATGGTGTTGGTAAAATAAGAATTTTAGGTTGTGAGAAATTGAGAATATAAGTATTAAATTTTGTCTGATTCTCGACAAGCGAGAATGACAAAATTACGAAAAAAAATTAAGCCGTCATTCTTCCTGATTAAATCGGGATTGAGAAAATGACGGCTTTTTGTTTTTAAATCCAGTCTTTATTTTTATAAATCTCATATCCTTTTTTCAACAGATCAGAAATTTCATTTTCAAGGTCTTCATCTAATTTCTTAATATGAAAACACGACTTCCCTTTCATTTTAGATCTCAAACTTTTTGTAAGTTCATCAATTAAATTTGGATCAGTGTACAAGGGCATAAAATGAAACGCTACATCATTTTTTTGAATTTGGATCGAAGCAAAAAACATTTCACTTTTATTTTTTCCGGCAACAATAATTTCTTTTTGTGACCAAAGATCAAAATTATTTCCGGCATCAATTTTTGTAATTAACTTTTCGTTGTATCTTTGTAAAATTGATTTTAATTTATTGAAAATATTTTGCAGATCATTTTCCATAATTTTAATCTTTCATTTTTACTTAAATTTAATTTTCATTTTTATTATAATAAAGCATTGAAAAAAGGATTTTCCAAATGGCGATCATAGTTCAAAAATACGGCGGAAGCAGCGTTGCCGATGTTGAAAAAATTAAAAAGATTGCAAAGATAATTGCGGAAGTTAAAAAGCAAGGCAATGATGTTGCGGTTGTGGTTTCGGCAATGAGCAAAACTACAAATAATTTGATAGAGCTTGCAAAAAGTATTTCATCCGATCCTTCGAAAAGAGAAATGGATATGCTGCTTAGCACTGGCGAAAGAATTACAATGTCACTTCTTTCAATGGCTTTAAATGAGCTCGGCGTTGATTCGATTTCGCTTACAGGTTCGCAATCAGGAATTATTACAAACGATCGCCATAATGATGCGCGGATTATTGAGGTTCGTCCGTTCAGAGTTCAGGATGAAATGGCGCGCGGTAGAGTTGTGATTGTCGGCGGATTTCAAGGAGTAAGTTACAGGCGTGATATCACGACTTTGGGACGCGGCGGCTCCGATACTTCGGCTGTTGCGCTTGCAGCAGCTTTAAATGCTGATCGCTGCGAAATTTATTCTGATATTGACGGAGTTTACACTGCCGATCCGAATTTAGTTAAAACGGCAGAACATCTCCCTGAAATTT
>CBDUBH010000068.1:0-19020 GCA_965365345.1 uncultured Melioribacteraceae bacterium | reverse complement strand
GCGCAAAATCAGTAAATTATGAAGGCGTTGGAACGGTTGAATTTCTTCTGGATAAACATAAAAATTTCTATTTCATAGAAATGAACACCAGAATTCAAGTTGAACATCCCGTAACAGAATATGTAAATCAGGTTGATCTTATAAAACAGCAAATTTTAGTGGCTGCCGGCGAGTATGTAGAAACTCTTCCCGGAAAACCGATTGGACACAGCATCGAATTCAGAATTAATGCTGAAGATCCCGAAAAAGGATTCAGACCTTCACCCGGCGAAATTACATCGCTGCACTTTCCCGGAGGATTTGGAGTAAGAATTGATTCTCATATCTATCAAGGATATGTAATTCCGCCTTATTATGATTCGCTTGTGGCAAAACTTATTGTTTGGGGAAAGTCAAGACAGCATGCAATTAACAGAGCCAGAAGGGCTTTGGAAGAATTTACTATAGAAGGAATTAAAACTACAATTCCTTTTCATCTTCAGGTTTTAGATGATGAAAAATTCATAACCGGAAATTTTGATACGAGTTATATAGATAAATTATATCCGGTAAACAATAAATAATGAGGTTTAAAATGAATGTTCCTGAAAATTTAAAGTACACAAAAGATCATGAATGGATTAAAATTGAAGGAAACACCGGTATAATCGGTGTAACCGATTACGCACAAGGCGAATTGGGCGATGTTGTTTTTGTTGATATTGATCCGAATTTAAGCGAATTAAAAATGGGTGAATCTTTCGGTACTGTTGAAGCAGTAAAAACCGTTAGCGATCTTTACGCGCCTTGCAACGGAAAAGTTGTCGAAGTTAACAGTAAATTGGCGGATGATCCTCAATTGGTAAATTCAGATCCTTACGGCGAAGGCTGGATGATTAAAGTTGAACTTTCTAATATTGATGAATTAAATGAATTAATGGATAGCTCAGCTTATAAAGAACAAATTGGCGGATAATAATATTATCTTTTAAATATTTTTCTTTATATTTGCATTACACAAATCATTAAGAATTAATGCAGCATAAAGAAGTAATTTTAATATTAGATTTCGGGTCGCAATACACACAACTGATCGGAAGAAGAATAAGAGAATTCGGAGTTTATTCGGAAATTCATCCTTATAAAATTTCTTTGGAAGAAATTCAGAAAATGAATCCTAAAGGAATAATTTTCTCCGGCGGTCCTTTAAGCGTTTATGATGATGGAGCTCCGCAATTAAATGCGGAGTTCTTTAATAAAATAAATATCCCGATTCTGGGGATCTGCTACGGTTTACAGCTTATCGCAAAAACCCTCGGCGGTAAAGTTGAACCTGCTAAAAGTCGTGAATACGGCAAAGCTCTTTTAAAAATTACCAAGCAAAATACTTTATTTAACGGTGTAAAAAATCAATCGGCCGTATGGATGAGTCACGGCGATTATTTGACCGAACTCCCGGAAGGATTTGAAGTTACGGGAATTTCAGATGAATCTCCGCTTTGCGCTGCTTCAAATGAAGAACGGAAAATTTACGGTGTGCAGTTTCATCCGGAAGTTGCGCACACAGAAGAGGGAACAAAGATCTTAAAAAATTTCCTTTTCGATATTTGTAAAGCCGAAGGCGATTGGAATCCCGGTCATTTTATCGAATTAAGTTTGGAAGAGATCAAAAATAAAGTAGGAAACGGTAAGGCAATTTGCGCTTTAAGCGGTGGAGTTGATTCCTCGGTTGCGGCAATTTTGGTTCATAAAGCAATTGGCGATAATTTGATCTGCATTCATGTTGATACCGGATTAATGCGCAGAAATGAGAGTCAACAAATTTTAAAAATGTTCGAAGATAATTATCATCTGCATGTTATTCATATTGATGCAAGCGAATTGTTTTTGGAAAGATTGAACGGGGTAGTTGATCCCGAAAAAAAACGCAAAATTATCGGAAATACTTTTATAGAAATTTTCGAAAAAGAAGCAAAGAAATTTCCCGATGCAGATTATTTGATTCAAGGAACTTTATATCCTGATGTTATTGAATCAGTATCGGTAAAAGGTTCATCGGTAACAATAAAAACTCATCATAATGTTGGCGGATTGCCGGAAAAGATGAATTTGAAATTACTGGAACCCTTTAGAGAATTATTCAAGGACGAAGTTAGAAAAATCGGAAAAGAACTTGGCTTGCCCGAAGAATTTATCGGAAGGCATCCATTTCCTGGTCCCGGTTTGGCAGTTAGGGTTTTAGGCGAAATTACTAAAGAAAGATTAGATGTTTTACGTGAAGCCGATGAAATTTATATAAATGAAATTCGTGCGGCAGGAATTTACGATGAAATTTGGCAGGCATTTGCAGTATTGCTTCCAATTCAGACAGTTGGAGTAATGGGCGATGCAAGAACTTATGAAAACGTTGCTGCGCTTCGTGCGGTAACTTCAACCGACGGAATGACGGCAGACTGGTACAGATTTAATCACGATTTTTTGGCTGACGTTTCAAATAAAATAATTAGAAACGTAAGAGGAATTAATAGAGTGGTTTATGACATAAGTTCAAAACCGCCTTCTACAATCGAGTGGGAATAAAAATTTATGCTTAATTCTGATCTTCATTTAGAATATAAAATTAAAAAAGCCTCGGATTTTGAATCTCAAGGCAAACTTTTACACGCGGTTCAAGTTTATCAAAATGTTATAAGTGAATGTAAAGAACTGCCTCTTGTTTATGTAAAACTGGCAAGTCTTTATGAAAAATTAGATAAACACGAATCAGCGATAAGACTTTTAAAAGGATACATCGATGAAATTCATGATGATTCCGAAGTGCGTATTTTTCTTGCGCAGCTTTTCTTAAAATACGGATATTGGAATGACGGAATTGAAATGCTTTCGGTTTTTACTCCTGAAGAAAATGCGATAAGCTCTTTCTTTTTGGGATACGCATATTTTATGATAAAAGAATATGAAATCGCAAAAGTGAATTTCAATAATTTTCTCGTTTTTACAAACAGTAACGAATTTCACTCCGAAGCGCTTTTATATTTGGCAAAGATCGATTTAGAATATAATAATTACGATAGAGCGCTTGGATTTGCAAACCAGGCTTTAAGTTTAGTAAAAGATAATTGGGAAGTTCATTTAGTACTGGGAATTATCAATTATCATAAAAGCAATTATAAAAATGCCGCAGCAGAATTTGAACGTGCAATTAAATTAAATGACAGCGAAGCAGTTGCTTTTGAATGGGCAGGAAAAGCTTATCTTAAACTTGGCGATTATTTAAAAGCCGAAACTTATTTTCTTGATTATGTAGCAAATTCCGAAGTTACATCAGAAGCATATTCATATTTGGGATTGGCTTGTTTAAATGCGCAAAAAATAAAAGAAGCAATTACATATTTTAATTTAGCTTTGAATCTTGATCCTGCCAACGAAGTTGCTTTGGAAGGAATTGATAAATGCAGTTCCATAAACTGATTTTATATTTCCAGAAAAACAAATTTAATTTAACAAATTTCGAATTTGATAAAATAATTAAGCCGGTTAAAAATACTTGACCGGCTTTTTTTATTGAATTTCAAAATTATAAAACCGGATCATTAATTTTTTCTGATCAAAATCTTTAAAAAAATTTTCAAATCCTGTTTCTAAATTTCTAAATATACTTTTGAAATATTTTTCTTTCTTTTAACTAACATTATATAAATCCAAATAAAATTTCTGTGATTTATCAAAAGAGATCTCTTCAAATCAATTCTAAAAACTTTAAATTATTTGCTGGATAATGAATAACAAATTTTTATATTAAATATTTTAGGATGAAATAAGAGGGTATATTGAATCTTAAAGAAATACCTTTAGATGACAGGCCACGCGAAAAATTGATTTTACGTGGTCCGCAAAGTTTAACAGATGCCGAACTTGTTGCGATTTTATTAAGGACCGGCACAAAAGGAAAATCTGTTTTGGAAATTGCAAATGATCTGATAAAAAAGCATAACAATCTTTCAGGATTGGCTTTGGTAACGGTTGCAGCATTAAAAAAAGATATCGGGATAGGCAGTGATAAAGCCGCAACATTAGCTGCAGCATTCGAGATTGCACGAAGAGTAGCGGTTCAAAACAGATACACTTCAAAAAATAAAATTACTTCACCAAATGATGTTGCTGAAATTTTCATTCCGCTTTTACGCGATGAAGTAAAAGAACACTTTGTTGTTGTGTGTTTAAACACTGCAAATAAAATAATAAAGTACGAAATTATTTCAATCGGAAATCTAAATTCAAGCGTGGTTCATCCCAGAGAAATATTCAAAGTTGCTATTGATAATAACTCTGCAAATATTATATTATTACATAATCACCCGAGCGGAAATTTAGAACCGAGCAGGGAAGATATTTCGGTAACAAAAAGATTGGTTGAAGCAGGTAAACTTTTGGATATTCAGGTTTTCGATCACATTATAATCGGAAACAATAATTATTACAGTTTTGTTGAACATAAACAAATTTAAATTTAAATTATTTAAAAATTGATAATTTAAATAACTTGACATATTTTTATATTTTAGTTACAATACATTAACAAGAATTTAAATTGTAAAATGTTCTTTTAGTATTCAATAAACTAATTCCAAAATACATTAGGAGGTAAAAAATGACCAAATTGAAAGGTCTTGCTGCATCTGCTGTTATACTCTTTTCCGTTGCCGGTTTTATAGGTTGCGGCGGTGTGAGTGAAGAAGATATGCAGCAGTTAGAAACTCTTCGTCAAGAAGTAAATTCATTAGAACAAGAAGTTAACGCTTTGAGAAATGAAAAATCAAGATTAGAAAGAGAAATGGGCGAAAACAATGCTAAGTTAGAGCAGTGTGCAAAAGATCAGGAAGCAACTCGCAGAAACTTAGAAAATTTACCAAAATAATTCAGAAAAATTTAGAATCTAATCGGAGGTATATACACAATGAAGTTAATGAAATACTTAACCGGAGTTTTGGCGGTAATGTTGTTCCTTTCTCTTAACACCTTTGCACAAGATGAAATGTCAAAGGAAGAATGGGAAAATGAGATCAACAGATTAAACGAACAAAAAACTTCTTTACAACAAGAACTTGAAACTTTAAGAAGCGAAGTTGATCAAATGAAGAATACAAAGCAAGGTAGTTTTGACGAATGTCAAGATCAACTTTATGCTTTAGTTGGCGCTACAAAAGCTGATATCGAAAGATTCAGAAGACAAGTAAGCGAACTTAACGGTCAAATTCAAAGAAAAGAAAGTCCTAAAACTGATAGACAAGCAGCTTTGGATGAATTGAAAAAGAACAGAATAAGCGCTTTACCTGAATTTTTTGACAGAGTTCACAATCAAATGCAAAGAGCTTTAGATGCTTGGCAAGATGCACCTCAAGAAATTTCTTACGAAGTTAAAAGAGGCGACCACTTGTGGGGTATCGCTCGCAAAAAAGAACATTACGGAAATCCGTTTGCTTGGCCGAAAATTTATCAGGCAAACAGAGATCAAATTAAAAACCCTGACTTAATTTATCCTAAACAAGTATTCAAAATTCCTAATTTGACTGAAGAAGAAAAAGGAAAATACGATAAATTAAGAACTAATTATAAACCTGCTCCTCCTCAACAACAAACTGAAGCAGAAAATCAATAATATTTTTGATAAAACCTATTTTTGAAAGATCAAAAAAATATTGATTGAAATTGAATTTTTTATGCCCTTTTCACATTAATGTGTAAAGGGCATTTTTTATTTAAATGAATTGATAAAACAGGAAAATCAGAATGACGCAAATAGAAAAATCTTTTTCGCTTGATAATGTTAATATGCTTTCTTTGCTCGGATTTAATGATGCAAATTTAAAACCAATTGAAGATAGATTTAATACCACAGTCACGGTTCGCGGCGATAAAGTTTATCTTAAAGGTGTACCCGAAGAAGTTGATGCAGTTGAAAAAATTTTCAAGGAAATGATCTACGTTCTTAATACAACCGGGAATTTAAATCCTTCCGATGTAATTACCATAATGGAACTTACAATTCAGGGGAAAGAGATCATCAGCGATAAAGAATATGATACTATAATTCTTTATACTAAAAGTGATGTTATAAAAGCAAAAACCCCGACACAGGTTAAATACTTGCAGACAGTAAGAAAAAATGATATTTGTTTTGCAATTGGTCCTGCCGGAACCGGAAAAACTTATCTTGCAGTTGCATTTGCAGTTGAAGCTTTGAAAAAAGGAATTGTAAGTAAAATAGTTTTGGCTCGTCCGGCTGTTGAAGCAGGGGAAAGTCTCGGATTTTTACCGGGAGATTTCAGAGAAAAAATTGATCCTTATCTTCGTCCATTATATGATGCTTTGGAAACAATGCTTCCATCGGATAAATTGAAAAGTTATTTGGAAAAAGGAATTATCGAAATTGTTCCGCTAGCTTTTATGCGCGGAAGAACTTTGCATAGCTCTTACGTAATTTTGGATGAAGCGCAAAATGCAACTAGCATGCAAATGAAAATGTTCTTAACAAGATTAGGACCAAATTCCAAAGCAATTATCACCGGCGATATTACACAAATTGATTTGCCTAGCAAAACTGTAAGCGGACTTGTACAAATACAAAATATACTTCAAAATGTTGAAGGTGTTGGATTTGTATATTTTGAAAAAATGGATGTTGTGCGTCACAAGCTTGTAAAAGATATAATTGACGCTTACGAAAAATTCGATAATGGGGAAAAGGAAAGCTAAAGTTTCTTTTTGCTTTCCTCCCAGTATTTATCCATTTCTTCAAGATTTGATTCATGAATTTCCTTGCCCGTTTCTTTAACTTTATTTTGAACGTAATCAAATCTTTTTATAAATTTTTCAGTTGTTTTTCTTAAAGCATTTTCAGGATTCACTCCTAAAAATCTTGAATAATTTATCATTGAGAAAAAAACATCGCCGACTTCTTTTTCAAGTTCATCCAAATTACAGGATTTTTCCGATTCGTGCATTTCCTCAATTTCTTCAATAACCTTCTTCCAAACGTCATCTTTATGCTGCCAGTCAAATCCAACCTTCGATGCTTTTTCCTGCAACCTGAACGCTCTTTGTAACGCAGGCAGCTGTTTCGGAACGCCTTCCAGAACGGAATTTCTTCCTTCCTGTAATTTAATTGTTTCCCAATTCTTTTTTACCTGTTCAGATCCTGAAACTTCCTTTTTGCCAAAAACGTGCGGATGCCTGCGTATCAATTTTTCTTTAATGTTATCAATAACTTCTTCAATTTTGAAATGTTCATTTTCTTCTGCAATTACCGAATGGAAAATTACATGAAGCAAAACATCTCCCAATTCTTTTTTCAACTCATCAAAATCTTTATTATCAATGGCTTCAAGAACTTCGTAAGTTTCCTCTAAAGTTGCATCTCGAATTGATTCATTAGTTTGTTCTCTATCCCAAGGGCAATCTTTTCTTAATCTTTTTACAACCTCAACAAGTTCAATAAATTTTTGGCTTAACATCAAAAAATCCTTTAAATTTATTATTCAAAAATAATGATATATGAAAATACAAATTTATATTTAAATTATTATCTTACAATAATGTAATAAAAAGAGGTTAAAATGTTCGAACAAAAATTGAAAGAAATGAATATTGAAATTCCTGAAGCGCCAAAACCTTTAGCTGCTTACATTCCCGCAGTAAAAGACGGAAAATTAGTTTACACCGCAGGTCAGCTTCCTTTTGTAAAAGGTGAATTGAAATATAAAGGAAAAGTCGGGAAAGATATTTCTGAAGATGACGCGCAAAAAGCGGCACAAATTTGTGCTATCAATTGTTTGAGCGTTATAAAATCAGTTATAGGAACTTTAGATGATTTGGAAAGTATCATAAAAGTTACGGTTTTTGTAAACAGCTCTGAAGATTTTACCGGGCATCCGAAAATTGCAAACGGCGCATCTGAATTTTTGGTAAATGTATTCGGTGATGCTGGTAAACATGTTAGAAGTGCTGTAGGAGTAAGCCAATTGCCTATGGGCGCACCGGTTGAAATTGAAATAATAGCAAAAGTTAAATAAAATATTTAAACGATTGGAAAATATTTTCAGGATTGTGATCAGAAATTCTAATGAAATGGATTATTTAAAACTGTATTGAGTTTATAATTAATAAGTTAAAGAAAAAATTTTCAGTGAAGTTAAAATGAAAAAGTTATTATTTGTGATTTTTATTGTTTCCGCTTTTATTCTTCAAAGCTGCGCATCAAGCAAAAAAGCCGAAAGCAATGAAAAAGAAAATGTTACAGTAAAAAAGGAAGAAGCAAAACCGGAAGCCGCTGCTTCAATAAAATCGGTTGATAATCTTTATTATGCTTATTCTGACGGCGTTCCCAACGCAAGCGGAGTAAAAGTTTCAGAAGTTAAATATGACGGAAATAATATGACCGAAACTTTGGTCTTTAATCCGAACGGAGTTGCAGGCGAAAGATACACTTACGCTTATGACAGCAAAGGAAACAGAATTGAAACCATTAAATATGACGAAAACGGAAACGTTGCTTTGCGTTACGAATATAAATACGATGATAAGGGAAATAAAACCGAGACAATTGCCTATAAACCAAACGGAAAAGTTGATAAAAGATTTGAATACGTAAATGATGCTGAAGGCAATAACATCGAAGAAATCTGGTACGATGCTAAAGGAAAAGTTGAACAAAAATTTGAATATAAATACAACAGAAAAAATTTAAAAATAGAAATGTATAATTATTCGCCTGAAGGTGATCTGTATTTTAAATCAATGTATAAATATGATGATAAAGATAATTTAATTGAAGAAGTAAGATATGATAAAAACGGTAACGCAATCGGCGTTATCAAAAGTTATTACAATTACGAGTAAATATTTAATTTTAATGTAGAGATGAGAGAAAACTCATCTCTGCAAATTTTATTCTTTTCAAAAAACATTTCTGAAATTATTACTGAAGTTCTGCCCAATTTTTAATAATATTTTCACCTTCACAAGTTAAAATTGATTCCGGATGAAATTGAATTCCTTCAATTGGAAAAATTTTATGCCGTATTCCCATAATTTCACCTGATAAACTTTTCGCCGAAATTTCCAGACAATCAGGAACTGAATCTTTTTTTATTATTAACGAGTGATAACGCATGGCATTAAAATTCTGCGGAATATTTTTGAAAATTGATTTTCCGTCATGTATAATTTCCGAAGTTTTTCCATGCAAAATATTTTCAGACTTTATAACTTCGGCGCCAAAAGAAATTCCGATTGCCTGATGACCAAGGCAAACTCCTAAAACCGGAATTTTTTTTCCGTAAATCTGAATTGCCGAAAGCGAAATTTTTGAATCCTGCGGCTTTCCCGGTCCCGGAGAAATTAAAATTTTATCAGGAGAGATTTCAAGAATTTCATCTTCGGAAATTTCGTCATTTCTTTTAATTACAGTTTCAATTTGAAGTTTTCCAAGAATTTGAACAAGATTAAAAGTAAAGGAATCGTAATTATCTATTATTAAAATTTTCATTTTCATATTGAACTATTTTTCTAAAAATAAAATTAGCAATATTTAATGGAATTAAAACAAAAAAAATGCTTATTTTTGTATTGTTGATTTTCAAATAATTAAGAAAATTTATATCGTAAAAAAGGATAAATTTGTTAATGTACAGAGAAATGTTTAAGTCCAAAATTCATCGCGCAACCGTTACAATGAGCGAACTTTATTATGAAGGCAGTATAACAATTGATAAAAACTTGCTTGAAGCTGCAGATATTCTTGTCGGTGAAAAAGTTCAGGTTGTAAATGTAAATAACGGCTCGCGATTTGAAACTTACACTTTGCAAGGCGAAGCGGGGACCGGAATAATTTGTTTGAACGGACCTGCAGCAAGATTAGGAGCAGTTGGCGATGAAATTATAATAATAACTTATTGCCAAGTCTCTGAAGAGGAATTGAAAAACTTCAAACCGAAAGTTATTCTTGTTGATAAAAATAACGAAATTAAAAGCGCACATTAATTTATTTTTGCTGCGAACTTTTTAGAATTCCGTTTGTATAAACTTCTATAACGATTAAAATTGATTTTCTCTGCAATTTTAATTAAAATACAATACGGAATATGAAGGATAAAATATGAAAAAATTATTACTTATAATTTTAGTTTTGACTTCGGCAAATGCTTTTGCACAATTCAGAGATCAGGCAAACGAAAGACCGAATGTTTTTGACGGAGTTTCCACCGGCAATGCACCAAGTTTGATCATGGGATTTTTTAATCCTGCTAACTTTA
Organism: uncultured Melioribacteraceae bacterium; assembly: GCA_965365345.1. GTDB lineage: Bacteria > Bacteroidota > Ignavibacteria > Ignavibacteriales > SURF-24 > CBDUBH01. The sequence goes on along the minus strand of CBDUBH010000068.1, from coordinate 8,728 downwards.
AAATGACTCATTCATATAATCTTTCTTATTCATCATTCGGAAGCAACGGTTTGGCGCTTGGAGTTTACACAAACAGTATGTTCTACAAATTTGCCGATAATTTGAATCTTCAGGTTGATGCAAGCCTAGTTCATTCTCCTTACAGTTCTTTCGGAAGGGATTTAACTGATCAGATAAACGGCGTTTACATCAGCAAAGCAGCGCTTAATTATCAGCCGTTCAAAGATTTTCGCATAAATATTCAATACAGAAGAATGCCGTTAAACTATAATGGTTATTACAACGGATATTATAATGATTATTCAAGATTCAATAATTTTATGTATGATGAAGATCCGTTTTTCGGCAGATAATAAAATTAAAAATTGATTTCATATTAATAACCGGGTATTTTTCACTCGGTTATTTTTTTTATAAAAGATATTTCCGGCATCACTTTCAAATGAAAAAAACTGACAAAAATTCAAAATCAAAATCATTTTCTAACATAATCTTAAATTCTATAATTGCTGTTTTGGCGGTTGTAATTCTTTATATGGGATTTTCAATTGTATATAAGCTTTTAGCAAAATCGGAAGCTGATGAAATTTCAAAAAAAGAAGATGCAGCAGCGGATATTGTACAGCTTGAAGTTTTAAATGGATGCGGCGTTTCGGGAATTGGAGATAAGTTTACAAATTACCTTCGCAATAAAAAATTTGACGTTGTAAACGTCAGTAATTATATTTCATTTGATATTGATAAAACAATAGTTATTGATAGAACCGGAAATTTTGCCAACGCTAAAAAAGTTGCTAAGGAACTCGGCGTTGATGAAAAAAACGTAATTCAGCAAATTAACAATGATTATTTTTTGGATGTTTCATTAATTATTGGGAAAGATTACAATCAGCTTAAACCATACAATTGAATTTTGTAAAAAAATCAAAAGGAAAAAATTGGATACAAAAGAACTCGTTTTTAAAATTACAGAACTTATTTTCAGTAAAAAAGGATTCGATGTAAAGATTCTTGATCTGAACAATTTGACCACAATTGCAGATTATTTCGTTATTTGCTCGGCAGATTCAGATACACAAGTAAAAGCAATTGCCGATGAAGTTGATAAAAAACTTCGCGATCAGGGAATAAAATGTTTTCATATTGAAGGATACAATACTTTAAACTGGGTTTTAATGGATTATTTTGATGTAGTAGTTCACGTATTCAAAAAAGATGCGAGAAATTATTACAATCTTGAAAAACTTTGGGGCGATGCTCCTTCAGAATCTGTTGAAGATCCGGAACTTGCAAAAATTAAAAAAACAGCAGGTTAAATCAAAATTTCTTTCGAAACAAACATTCCTATTTTATTCTTAACAGGAGAGCCGGAAATTGAAAAGTTATTTATCGGAAATTTTTGAAAAAGCTTCCGAAAAGTTGAATTATTTAAAAGATAGAAATTTAATTTTTACTGTTCCCAACATTGCCGCGCACGGCGATCAATCAACAAACATCGCAATGATTCTAACTAAAGAATTAAAAAGAAATCCGCGTGAAATTGCAAACGAAATTATTTCAAATCTTGAATACGATAAAAATATTATTTCAAAAATTGAAATTGCTGGACCCGGATTCATAAATTTTTATTTTTCAAAAGAATCCGTAACTGAAATTTTAAAAGAAATTTCGAAAGAAAAAGAAAATTTCGGAAGATCAGAAAAATATAAAGGAAAAAAAGCAAATGTTGAATTTGTATCTGCAAATCCAACCGGACCGCTTACAGTTGGTCACGGCAGAAATGCGGTTTTAGGCGATACTGTAGCGAGAATGCTTGAATGGATCGGCTATGAAGTTGATCGCGAATTTTACTTTAATAACGCCGGCAGACAAATGCGCGTTTTGGGTGAATCCGTTAAGCAAAGATATCTTGAACTGCTCGGACAAAGCATTGAATTTTCAGATGAACTCTATCAAGGCGAATATATAAAAGATATTGCGCAAAAATTAATTAATGAGTTTAATGATAAATTAATAAATGAACCGGCTGAAGGAAAATTCAAAGAAACTGCTGAAAAGGAAATTTTCAGTGATATTGAAAATACTTTGAACAGACTTCAAATAAAATTTGCTAAATTTTTTAACGAACATGAACTTTACACTTCAGGCGCAATTGAAGATCTTTTAAAACAATTCAAAGAAAAAGATCTTTCATACGAAAAAGACGGCGCGGTTTGGTTAAAATTTACCGAACTCGGAAATGAACAGGATAAAGTTATTGTAAAATCAACGGGAGAACCGACTTACAGACTTCCGGATATTGCTTATCATAAAAATAAACTTGATAGAAATTACGATCTGATAGTTGATGTTTTCGGCTCGGATCACATTGCAACTTATCCTGATGTTTTAGCAGGATTGCGCGCTTTGAATTACGAAACGGACAAAATTAAGGTGGTAATTTATCAATTTGTAACTTTGATGAAGAAAGGCGAGATCGTAAAAATGTCAACTCGCAAAGCAAATTTTGTTACGCTTGATGAATTGATGGATGAAGTTGGCAGCGATGTTGTCCGCTATTTTTTCAATATGCGCAGCTCAGGCACACATTTAAATTTTGATATTGATCTTGCAAAAAAACAATCTGATGAAAATCCCGTTTTTTATTTACAGTATGCACACGCAAGAATTTCATCAATTTTGAGAATGATAAAAGATGAAAATTTGAAATCATCTTTTGATAATTTAAATTTGCTTCAAACAGATGAGGAGCAAAATCTACTTAAAAAACTTTACGAATTCAAAAATGAAATTCTATATGCTGCTGAAAATTTTGAATCACATAAAATAACTGCATATTTGGAAGATCTCGCTGCACTATTTCACAGATTCTACACGCAATGCAGAGTAATCGGTTCAGAGCAGAAATTAGCTGAAGCAAGAATTGCGTTAATTGAAGCGGTACAAATTGTATTGAAGAACGGACTTTCAATTATTGGTGTAACCGCACCGGAAAAAATGTAAGTGAATTTTGAGTTCAGAATTTAAATTGTAGAATTAAATATTTTGTGAAGTTGGAAATTATCAGATTTGAAATTTGGAAGAATAAATAATCGTAAAGTCTTTCCAGTCTAATAAACTTTTAAAATATTTATAGAAAATTAGAAAAAATTTATGAACTTAGAGACGGAATAAACTCTGTCTCTACAAAAATAAATAACGAACAAATTTATAACAAAAGAAAACGTAAAATCTTAAACTTTATTTTTAAAAGTCGAATGCATAAAGCTCTAATTTAAAAATCCGCAATTGCCACGGAAGCCGCATAAACATTGGCTGCGCCGTTTTCCTTTAAAATTTTTGCACACTCCGAAATTGTTGCTCCGGTTGTAATAACATCATCCACAAGTAAGAAATTTTTTCCCGCAGCATAATCAGAATTTGTAATTTTAAAGGCGCTGCGCATATTATCTTTTCTTGATTCCAGATTTTTATTTGTTTGAGTTTCTGTATAACGGATTCTTTTTAAAAGTTTAGTATTAATATCTTTTAATAAAATTTTATTGATGCCTTTAGAAATGTAATATGATTGGTTAAATCCGCGTTCGGCTTTTTTAAGTCTGTGCAAAGGAACCGGAATAATTTCATCAATCTGCCAATCGTATTTTTTATTTGAAATAACCTTTCCTAAAATTTCACCAAGAAAAATTCCGATTTGAAATTGTTTCGAATATTTTAATTCGTGGATCAGTTCTTGCAAAACTTCCGATTTTTCAAAAATAAAATGCGCAAAAAAATCATCTACTAATTTATCGGATTCAAATTTTCTTCTGAATTCATATTGAACAAAATCATCTCTTGCAATTTCAATTGAAGCGAAACAATGGCGGCATAAAACGTTTTCATGCTGATCTAATTTTACATTGCAGTTGTGACAAAAACGGGGAAGTACAAAATCCAAAATTTCATTTATTATTTTATTCTGCATCATAAATTAAACCATTCCGGATCTTTTCCTAATGAACCATTCTACAGCAAGAAGTAATATTATCAATACTAACAGCAGTTCATTTGACCAAAGAACAAATTCGCTGCGTTCAATTTTTTCTTTTGATCTTTGAGCAGAATTATTCTTCAGGATATCAAAAATTTGTGAATAATTATCCTGATGAAAATATTTTCCGCCTGTTTGATTTGCAAGCAAATTCAAAAAATCATTATCGGTTCTTTTTGAGATCATCTCAATGTCAATTTCATTTATAGTGAATTTCCCTTTATCACTTCCCAGATCCGTTCCGGTAAGCTTTGCAAAACCGGAAAAATCGTAATCGCCGGCTTCAATATTTTGAATTGATGCTTCATACAAACCGTTACCAAGCGGTGAAAATGACAAATTCCTCACTTCACCTTTGCCTGAAATTTTAATTGAAACTTCAGCATCGGAAACAGGCGATAAAGTTTCATCATAAACCTGAGCAATAAAATCAACCTGTTCGCCCAGTGAAAATACTTTTCTTACCGGTCTTATTGAAACTGATTTTTGTTCTTCATTTGTATTAAGCCATTTTACACTATTCAAAATGAAATTATCAAAAAGAAAATTTTGATTTTCAGCGCGCTGCAATTTCCATCGCCAAATATCTTTTCCCAAAATTGCTGCCGAGCGTGATTTCCCTAATCTGCGCGTAACGATCAACGGATTATTTATAGGAATATTATTTATTAAAACCGTTGCAAGCACTTTACTTTCGGGCTTTGGTTGAATACTTGAATTTGTTCTTAAGACCGGCGGAAGATTATTCCATTCATTAAATGAATTTTGATTACTTGTTTTCATTAAAGGATCGTTCGAATTTCTCAGATCTATATTTGCCCGCACTTCCGTAAATCCCTGAGAGGCATTTAAAATTGTGAAGGGAAGTTCATCCTGTAAAGTTTTTAATTTTGAAAAATCAGATGTTGCCGAAGCAATGAAAAAGAAAGGTATTCTTTTTTTTGTAATTACTTCATTTACTTTATTTAGAATATTTTGTGAAGTTTGATTTGACGGAAACCCTATTAAATAAAGGACTTCAGCGCTGTCAATCAATTTATTAACATCAGCTTTTTCCAAAAAACTATTTTGTGAAATTTGAGTAAGAGAATTTACTTTCAAATTTTCATCTTGTTTCAGGGAATTTAAAACAAAGGAAAGATCGGGCGATGGACTTCCCGCTATTGCCAGCACATTGATTTTATTATCCAAAACGTTGATGTAAATATTTTTTTTGTTATCTGCAAAATTACTTTCGCCTTCAAATTCCGTAACGGTTAAAAGTAATTTTTTTTCACCTGAAGATTTTGGTGTATAGGAAAGATTAACATTAGTTGTTCTACCGGAATTTAATTCGATATCTTTCGAATCAATTAATTTTCCTTCTTCAAATAAATTTACTTTGGCAGTTTTTCCGTTAAATCCTGTTGATGAAATTGCTGCGTTTATTGTTGAAGGAGTTTCAGGATAAAGAATTTCATTCGTAATTATTTTTATTATTTCAATATTGTTTTTACGGGAAGTATCGCCAAGTGAAATTGTATAAACAGGAATTCCTGATCTTTCAGCCTGATAAACAGGGGTTGCGCCTTCGGTTATAATTCCGTCACTTAAAATTACAACGGAAGAAATGTTTTTATTTTCAGAATTTATTTTCTCAAAAATTTTTGAAAAATTAGTTCTTCTTTCTGAAAATCCGGCTTGAGAAATTTCGTCAACCGAAGAAACATTTTCACCGAATTTAAAATTTTCAAAATTTTCCAAACCGGAATTTTGAAGATCTTTATAAAAATTATTTACTGCATTTACTTTTTGAAGACTATCAACAAGTACAATTGATCGTGAGTTATCAAAAAATACAAGATTAACAGGCTCAATAATTTTCTTTTTTGAAAGTGTTAATACCGGTTCAAAGATTGCAAAAAGCAAAAGCAAAATTGCTGCTGCTCTTAATGCAATTAAAAATATTTTAATTGCGCCCGAAACTTTCGGGATAGTATATTTATATGTGAAAACTGTAAACAGAATTAATAAAATTATCGCGAGAGCCAATAAATAAGGACTGAATGAAAGCGATAGCGAAATTTGATCAATGCCGAACATTATATGTAAAGATCTCCGATCAAAACTGTAACGGCTGTTCCGCCAATAAACAATCCGCCGGTTTTAGGTAAGTGAGTTACTTTTACTCTTCCTTTGCGCCCAATTATATCACCTTGCTCGAAAGTTTTTGTAATTTCGTTTTCATCTTTATTTAATAAGCCCAATTCTTTAAGAACTATAATTAACGGTCCGTTTGCAGAACCTGTAACCGGATCTTCGTTAATTCCATAAGCAGGTGCGAAAAATCTTGAATGCGCAAAACTTTCTTTATCAAAAGTTTCCAAAGTGAAAATTACCGCTGCTTTAAATCCGTTCTTATTTCCAACTTGTAAAAGCTCGCTGAAATTGGGTTGCGTATTTTTTAACGCTTCCAAACTATCACAATAAATATAAAGATATGCGTTGTTTACTAAAATAAATTCGTATTCATCCGGAATTGAAATCCGTTCAATATTTAAAGCCGAAATAATTTCTTCGCGGCAGCATTCAAATCTTTCAATTTGCGGAACTGGAATTTCCATCATGTAATATTCATCTTCAACCGGACAATTTAAAACTCCTGATCGTGTTTCAAAAGTAATCTTTTTTCTGTTTTTGATCTTGTTTAATTCTTTTAGAAAATGAAGTGAAGCAATTGTTGCGTGTCCGCAAAGATCAACTTCAACTTGCGGAGTAAACCAGCGTAATTTGTAATCAGCTTTTTCGGACGAAGTTAAAAATGCAGTTTCAGATAGATTCATTTCTTTTGAGATCAATTGCATTTCTTCATCGGAAAAATCTTCGCCGAAAGTTACTCCTGCAGGATTTCCCTCAAAAGATTTTGTTGCAAAAGCATCAATTTGAAAAATTTTGTATTTTCTTTTCATTTTCAGAAATTCCAGTTTTTTAATTTTTCGAATGTTTGATAATCAGTAAGATCAAAATGAATTGGAGTAACCGAAACATAATTATTTTTAATTGCCGCCTGATCGGCTGTAATTTCTTTATCGGCTTCAATTAAATTTCCCGTTAGCCAGTAATAATTTCTTCCGTAAGGATCTTTACGTTCTTCGTAAATATCATCCCATTTTGATTTTCCCTGAACCGTAAGTGCAATTCCGGCGCACTCATCTTCAGAAATATCAGGTACATTTACATTAAGCAAAGTTCCTTTTGGAATATCTTCATGATTTTCAATTATCATTTTAGCAAGTTTTTGTGCAACTTTTCCAGCAAAATCAAAATTCTTTGCATTGTGACTTGTTAGCGAAATTGCCATTGCGGGAACATCCATAATTGCCGCTTCACGCGCAGCGGAAACAGTCCCGCTGTAAATAATATTGATCGCTGTATTTGATCCGTGATTAATTCCAGAAACCACAAGATCAGGCGGTTCTTTCATAATATTTCGGATTCCCATTTTAACGCAATCAGCCGGAGTGCCGTCAACCGCATATCCAAATAATTCATCTTCTTTATAAACTTTTCTTACACGCAAAGGATTCTGCATTGTGATTGAATGCCCCGCAGCGCTTTGTTCTTTATGCGGTGCAACCACAATAACTTCTGCAATTTCTTTTAAATATTTTGCAAGCGTGTGAATTCCGACTGAATCAATTCCGTCATCATTGCTTATCATTATTTTCAATATGAATCTCCAAATCTGTAATATTTATAAAATATACAATTAAACAATTTGATACTCAAACTAGCATTTATTTTTTATCAACCGAAACATTAATTGAAACTTCCGGTTTTTGCGAAGGAAGCAGAGTGTGATTTCTTGGCAAAATAAGTTTTCTTACAATTTGAGTATTACTGTTTATTTGATTTAAGTTTAACGGCTCGGTAAAAATATTTTGCTGCTTTGTGTTTGATTCTTCAGGAACACGCAATTTTACAGATTCCGGATTTACTGTAATTCCTTTAAGTGAAAATCCTTTAGGTACTTTTCCGGTAGTGGGGACTTTAACTTGAAGCGTAACGGTTTCAACGGATTCGGCTCTTATTTTTATTATTGCAGGATCCAGACTGTATAAATTAATTCCTTTTGGAAGATCAAGATCCTCTTGAGTAATAGGAAATTCATTATTGCCTTTTTTTATGTTATCAAGATTGATCGAAAGTTTAAGATCTTTAGGATCAAGAATTCTGAATGCCTGTTCCGATCCCGAAAGAATTGCATTTGCTTGAACAGGAGCAGAATTTTTCAGTAAAAAATTATCATTTAAATTTCTGAATTCAATCGGCACTTCAAAAGATCTGTAAATTACATCAGTTTGACTTGTAAACAAGATCCATCCCGTAATCGAAATTAGTAAGGAAAAAACTAGAGCATAAGGATTTAAGCCGAGTTTAAACTTATTGGTATTTTTATCTTTTTCATAATTAAATTGCCAGAATTCTGAAAGTGATTCTTTTAATTCCGAGCTTGATTTTAATTCGGTTAATTTGCCGTGACGTGCAACGCTAATTGTTCCACGCTCTTCGGAAACCACAATAACAAAAGCATCGGTTTCCTCTGAAAGTCCGAGTGCAGCTGCGTGTCTTGTTCCTTTTCCGTTAAGCTCAGCTAAATTTGATGAAAGCGAAAGATGCGAGCCGAATCTTTGAATTTTATCGCCTTCAATTATT
>CBDUBH010000067.1:0-19618 GCA_965365345.1 uncultured Melioribacteraceae bacterium | reverse complement strand
ATTGAAAAATTCCGTGCCTCTGTTATTTCAGAGAATTTAAAAATGAATATGCGAAAAATGACGGAGGTAAAAATTGGAAACCTCTAAAGTAATAAAAAGAACTTTAAGAGTGTTATTTATTTTTTCAATTTTAATGACAACACTATTGAAAGCTGGCACTACAGGAAAACTTTCTGGTAAAATAACCGATGAAAACAATGAACCTGTAATTGGTGCCAATGTTATAATTGAAGGAACATATTTGGGAGCTGCGGCAGATCTCGAAGGATATTATTTTATAAATAATATTCCGCCGGGAGATTACAGAGTAATTGTTTCAGCGGTAGGGTATAATAAAGTAATTTTCGAAAATGTAAAAATAAAAATAGATTTAACAACAAAACTTGATATTAGGCTTACTTCAACTGCAGTGGAAGTTCAAGGTGAAGTTGTTGTTCAGGCTGAAAGACCATTGGTTCAAAGCGATCTAACTTCATCAAGTGTAACAGTTTCAAGTGATGAAATTAAAATGATGCCCGTTGAAAATATTCACCAAGTGATTAATCTTCAAGCGGGAGTTGTAGGGGGACATTTTAGAGGCGGTCGTTCAAACGAAGTTGCTTATCTGGTTGACGGTATTTCCGTTACCGATCCTTTTAACGGTGGATTAAGTGTACAAATTGAAAATACTTCCATTAGAGAAATGGAAGTAATTAGCGGAACTTTTAATGCAGAGTACGGACAGGCAATGTCAGGGGTTGTAAATATTGTAACACAAGATGGCGCTGCAAAATATGGTGGTTCTGTATCAGCTTATGCAGGTGATTATTATACAGGCGATAAAAGCACTTTTCAAAATTTAGATAAATTAAATCCTTCCAGAATAAGAGATTATCAAATAAATTTAAGCGGTCCAGTTCCATTTTTAAAAGGATTGTCTTTCTTTACAACCGGAAGATATTTCTATGATCAAGGTTATCTTTACGGTAAAAGAGTCTATAATATAACTGATGATGTTCCGGTTTTTCCGATTGAAGGCGATAACAGTTTTTGGATAAATAGAAATACCGGCGGTAATTCTTATGTTGCAATGAATCCTTCACGTAAATATTCATTCAACGGAAAAGTTAGTTATTTAATGCCGAATTTCAAAATAAGTTACGGCTTATTCTGGGATGATAACTGGAATAAATATTATGACCATAATTTTGCCTGGACTCCTGATGGAATTATGAATCATTATAGAACAAACTGGATACACAATTTCCAAATTTCTCATGTAATTTCTAACAGCACATTTCAAACTTTGAAATTGACAAACAACAGATTTGATTATGAAGGATATGTATTTGAAGATCCATATGATTCAAGATATGTTGATCCAAACAGAGGAACTCCGCTTTCAAATTATACTTTCAGATCCGGCGGAGCAATTCCGGATAGATATAAAAGACACACTTATACAATGATCGGGCAATGGTCTTTAACTTCACAAGTTTCAAAAAGTCATAAGATCGGTGCGGGTCTTGAAGCTAGATTGCACGAAATTTTCAATCATAATTTAAGAGTTGTAAATCTAACTGAAAATGATACTGCCGGAACTTTTACTTTAGGATACAGAAATTTAGGAACTGATGGAAATCAGCAATACACAAAATATCCTTACGAAATTTCAGCCTATCTGCAAGATAAAATGGAATATGATATTATGATCATAAATTTGGGATTAAGAATGGATTATTTCAATCCCAATTCCGAAATTTTGGCAGACCTGCAAAACCCAAGAAGAAATTCTCTTTTTGAAAATGCCGGCGTAATGAAAAAAACTGAAAATAAATTACAATTTAGTCCAAGATTAGGAGTTTCATTCCCGATTACAGATAAAGGTATAATACATTTTTCATACGGTCACTTTTTCCAAATTCCGAGTTTCGAAAATCTTTACGTAAACTCCGATTATTTAGTTCCTGAAGGCGGTACATTATCAAGTGTAACCGGAAATCCTGATTTAAAAGCTCAACAAACTATTATGTATGAAATCGGATTACAACAAGTTCTTGCGCAAAATCTTTCATTTGATTTTACTGTTTATTACAGAGATATCAGAAATCTTTTGGGAATGGAAATCATAAATACTTACGAAGGTATTAAATACGCAAGATTTGTAAACAGAGATTACGGAAATGTACGCGGATTTATTTTTACGCTTGATAAACGATTTGCAGATTACTTCAGTGCAAAATTAGATTATACTTATCAAATAGCTGAAGGAAATGCATCTGATCCTTACGCGGTTTACAATAACAATCAATCCAATCCTCCCGTTGAAACAAATAAAAAAGTTGTTCCTTTAAATTGGGATCAAAGATCAACTTTAAATTTATCATTAAACGTTGGTGTATTCGGAAACTGGAATGCAGGAATTGTAGCAAGATACGGTTCTGGATTTCCTTATACCGAAAGTATAAGAATTTCTAACGGTGTTAGATTTGAAAACGGCGGAATTAAACCTGCAACTTTTGATGTAGATCTTCGTGCTGAAAAATATTTCAAAATATTCGGTACAGATTTTAACTTGTTCTTGTTGGTTTATAATGTTCTTAATATTAAAAATGAAGTTAATGTTGATCCTGCCAGCGGCAGAGCAAATGTTGATCTTTACACGGGTGAAGCCGGAACAATTTACGGATTAAATACAATTGATCAATTTGTTAATAATCCGGCAAATTATTCAGCACCTAGACAAGTTCGCTTCGGCTTCAATTTAGGATTTTAGATAATGCAAGGAGCTTATATGAATAAAAAATTATTGATGTTCATTTTTTCACTTTTTGCTACGGTTCTGGTAGGACAAGTTGATCAACAAACTCAACTTTACCGCGATGACCCAAAAGGTGATTTCAAATACAGAAAAGAAGGGGTAATGGATGGTAATCTTGTGCGAACCTTATTTTACAATACTGGCGAGGTTGCACAGTGGCCGTATTCACCTTCCGGTGAGTGGCCTAAAGGAAGCGGTGAATCTTATCTTGATGGTGTTTCTGTTTTGGTTGCTGCTGAAGTAACCGCACCAAACGGACAGGTAATTCATCCGGTTCAATCTTACTATCGCGAAGAAATGGATAGAGATCCTAATACAGGTGAAATTTGGGGATTTATGCCGGTTCCTGGATACGTTGAACCGAGTTCAAAAAAACCGGCGATCAATAAAGATCCAAGTACTTTTCCTGCAACATGGCCGCCAGCGTTACAATTAACTCCTGAATGGAACGGACTTTGGTACGGATATTTTGGTAGAGGAGTTAACAATGCTGATTTTGAAACATTCTATGTTGTTGATGATTCGAAAGATAAAGAATTCACCCGCGCGCCTTATAATTATTTTCCAATAGCTGCTGATCAAGATAGAGGCGGATTGGGAGTAAGAATGGAAGTAAGGGGATTTCAATGGTCGCATGTACTTGCTGAAGATATAATCTTTTGGCATTATGATATTGTAAATATTTCTGATTTCAATTATGAAAAAACTGCTTTCGGATTTTATACTGATTGCGGTGTCGGCGGTCCTAATGATGGCGGAGATAATGCACTATTTGATAGAAAACTTGATATAGCTTATGCTTGGGATTCTGATGGAAAGGGAACACCCGGAAATTGGAAAACAGGCTACTACGGATATGCTTATTTGGAAAGTCCCGGAAACGGAGGAAACGGTATTGATGATGATGAAGACGGAATGATTGATGAAAGAAGAGATGACAATAATGATAACGATGGCGATTGGCTCGCATATAGTGATCTAAACGGAAATGGTGCTTGGGATAGTACAGAGCCTTTAAATAATGATGTTGGTAGAGATGGAGTTGGTCCTTTCGATCCTCAATATTCAGGTCCTGATTTAGGAGAAGGGGATGGTTTACCTACTCATGGTGAACCGAATTTCGATATGACAGATAAAGATGAATCCGATCAGATAGGTTTAACAGCTGTTTCTATTTACATTTTATCAGATAAAGGACCAACCGGCGGATGGCCTAAAAATGATGAAGTTATGTGGAAAAAAATGATGAGCGGATTTGCAGATACTACCGTGCAAAATACAAACATCAGTATGGTTTTTGCTTCAGGTCCGTTCCCATTAAATCAAGGTAAACGTGAAAGATTTTCAATGGCATTGGTTTTCGGAAGTAATCTTGAAGACTTAGTTTTTAATAAAGAAACCGTTCAACAAATCTATAACGCAAATTATAATTTTTCTAAACCTCCAATTACTCCTACTCTGACTGCGGTTCCCGGAGATAAGAAAGTATTTTTGTATTGGGATTCAAAAGCAGAAGAATCAAGAGATGCGTTTTTAGGTTTTGAGAAAAATGATCCAACACTCGGATATAAAAAAGATTTTGAAGGATATCTTCTTTACAGAAGTCAGGAAGCTGAATTTCAGGATATTAAAGTTATCACTGATTCAAAAGGTGAACCTAAATATTGGAAACCGATTGCTCAATGGGATTTGATTGACAGTATTGCCGGTCCTGATCCTGTTGGAATTAATGGTGCTCATTTCTGGCGTGGAAGTAATACCGGTTTACAACATTCATATATTGATACAACTGTACTAAACGGTGTTAGATATTATTATGCTCTAGTTGCTTATGATATGGGTGATCCTAAATTCGGCACAACAGGTTTACAACCAACAGAAACCACAAAAATAATTACTGAAGATTTTGCAGGTAATTTGAAATTTACGGATATCAATACAGCGGTAGTTACACCTAATGCTCCTTCTGCAGGCTACATTCCCGCACAAGTTATCGGAAATACTTCAGCAGTAGCTGAAGGTATGGGAACAGGAAGAATGGATATTAATATTTTGAATCCTTCGGAAATTATAGAAGGTGCAAAATATAATGTTCTATTTAATGCAACCGGAGCTGCTCATAATTATACAACAACTTCTTACTCGGTTCTTAGAGATCTAAACGGAACTATAGATACCCTTATCACTGATGTTGATTCAAGCAATATTGGAGCAAACAAATTCAGCCAGCCTTTTGATGGTGTATCTGTAACGATCTTAAATGATAAAACAGTAAATATAATTGATACTGCAACCGGCTGGTTAGTAGGAAACAGCAATTTGTACATTACAGTGATTCCCGGTGATCCTTCAACTGAAAAAGGCGTTCCATGGCCAGCAGATTATGAAGTACAATTTTTTGATACTCCTCAAGATACTTCATATTTCCATGCACCACCTGTATATACAAGATTTCCGGTGAATTTTAAAGTTATGAATTTAACAACCGGATTAAAGACCAAAGTCGTAGTTAAAGATAAAGATTTATCTCAATCATTAACTATTGGAGATGAAATTCAAATTATTGAATTTGTCGGAACTCCTTCAATTTCAAATTATAGAACTGCATGGAAACTTTATTACGGTAATTCAATGAACCCGAATGAAGAGCCAAGACATCCGGAAGCAGGTGACAAATATCTTATTAGAACTACAAAACCTTTTAATACCGGAGATTACTTTACTTTCGGAATTAAGCCTGTTTCAATTGATGATGAACTTGCAAAAACCGAATTGAATAAAATAAGTGTAGTTCCAAATCCTTACATAGGAACAGCGGTTTGGGAAAGAAGAAACTTAAATTACACGGGACGCGGCGAAAGAAGAATTGATTTTACTAACCTACCCGCTAAATGCGTGATCAGGATCTATACAATAGCAGGCGCATTGGTTAAAACAATCAACAGAGATTCGCAAATTTCAAATGGTGCCGAATCGTGGAATCTTGTAAGTGAAGACGGTATGGATGTGGCTTACGGATTGTATGTTTATCATGTTGATGCGCCCGGCATTGGCGAATTTATCGGCAAATTTGCCATAATCAAATAGCGGAGGAATAAATATGTTAAATAAATTACTAATAATCGTTTTTCTTTTTTCTTCTGCAATTTCAGCGCAAGATCTTGTAACAAAAGTTTCAAAACGCGGTACAACTGCCGCACCTTTTCTTTCAATTGCCCAAGGTGCCAGAGCTACTGCTATGGGTGGCGCTTTTGTTTCCATTTCAGATGATCAAAGCGCGCTTTTTTGGAATCCTGCGGGATTGGCAAAATTGCAGGGAGTCGGAGTAATGTTTGATCACACTAGATGGGTGGCAGATGTTGAATATAATTTTCTCGCTGCTTCTTATAATCTTGGTGATTTAGGTACAGTTGGCGTTAGCGTAATTTCATCAAACTATGATGATATGAAAGTTACCACAGTTGAAAATCCGGAAGGCACTGGAGAAATATTTTCTGCTGCCGATGCGGCTTTCAGTATTGCTTACGCACTTAATTTAACTGATAATTTTTCGATAGGATTCAATCCTAAATTCGTTCATCAAAATATTTGGAAAATGAGTTCCACAGCTTTTGCAATGGATTTGGGAGTTCAATACAAAACACCTTTTGCCGGTATTATTTTGGGAATGGCAATTACAAACTTCGGAACCAAAATGCAGCTTACCGGAAATTCAAATATGATTTTGTATGATCCGGATATTTACAGCAGCGGTAACAACAATCAAATTCCTGCAAATATACAAACTGATGAATGGGCCCTTCCACTTAATTTCAGAGTAGGATTGGGTTACACAGCAAACTTCAGCGAAACCCAAAAACTTACTTTAGCAGTTGATGCGCAACATCCTTCTGATAATTATGAAAGCATCAACATTGGTGGTGAGTATTCCTTTTTTGACGTGGTATTTTTAAGAGGCGGATATAATTCGCTTTTCCTTGAAGATTCTGAAGCTTCTTTTGCATTGGGATTAGGAGTAAAACAATTACTGTTAGGAAATGTCGGGGTCCGTTTCGATTACGCTTATCAGGATTTCGGAAGATTGAAAAATGTTCAGAAATTCAGTTTGGCGGTTACTTTTTAATTAAAAATTTTGCGGTTTATTTAGTTTCTAAAAATGAAAAAAAACAAAAATCAAATAATTACGATCTTTATAATGTTTTTGCTGATAATTCAACTTGATGTTCATGCAAAACCATACAAGGGAGGCGAACTAAGAACGAAAGAATCCTTTCTTTACGGCAGATTTGAAGCAAAAATTAAATCTGCCGAAAAGGAAGGAATGCTCGCTTCATTCTTTACTTTTTATGACGGTACGGATATCATAAATAATTGGAACGAAATTGATATAGAAATTATGGGAAGGTATTCCGATGATATTCAATTTAACACGATAACTCCGGGACAGGTCAATCATGTAAGTCATGCATTAACTGATTTTAATCCACATGCGGATTTTCATGTTTACGCTTTTGAATGGACCCCGGATTATGTTGCGTGGTTTATTGACGGCATCGAAGTTTACAGACAAACCGGAAGTCATATATCCTCACTAAATAAGCCGCAAAAAATTATGATGAACATTTGGAGTCCCGAAGCCGCAAACTGGGCAGGTAAATGGAATCCGGAAGTTCTTCCTGCATTTGCATTTTATGATTTTGTAAGTTATTACGAATTTGTTCCCGGCACCGGAAATTACGGTACAAACAATGATTTCAAGCTTAAATGGAATGACGAATTTGAAAGTTGGAATCAAACACGCTGGGATAAAGCAACACACACTTTTGACGGAAACAGAGTTGATTTCATCAGAGAAAATGTAGTTTTCAAAGATGGAAAAATGATCCTCTGTTTAACTGATTTAAATAATACCGGATTTGTTGATAATTCAGTGCCCAAAATTTTATGGGCAAAAGCATTAAATGAAAATTTGATCAAAATAAATTTTACCGAAGCACTTGAAATTTCATCTGCAGAAAATATTTCAAATTATTCAATTTCGGGAGTTGAAATTATTTCGGCAAAATTGCAAAGCGACTTGAAAACCGTTGATCTAAAAGTAACAGGTTTTGATAAAAATTCGGATTATCAAATTTCCGCAAATCAAATTAAAGATAATTCTGAAAATCAAAATACTCTGCTTTCTCAATCAGTAAATCTTTTGAAATCCGAAGAGTTAAGTTTTCCTTTAAAAATTAATATCGGCGGAAGTTCTTATTTGGATTATCTTGCTGACTTTCCCTTGAGCGAAAATTCAGAATACGGATATTTGGATGGGAGAATTACGCAATCTGATTCAACTCTTTCTATTGCAAGAACCGATGATGACCAAATTTACAGGGATGAAATTTACGGTTTAGTAAAATATAATATTAATGTTCCTAACGGAGTTTACAATATCAATTTTTTGATGGCGGAAAAATATTTCCTCCAACAAAACAGAAGAGTTTTTGATATTTCGATTGAAGGAATTAAACTTCTTGCAAATGTGGATGTTTACAAATCCGTGGGAAGAAATAATGCTTACCAAAGAAGCGTAAATCAAATTACCGTTAAAGATAATATCCTGAACATTCATTTTACGGCAAAAATTGATAATCCGATTTTAAGCGGAATAATTTTGGAACAGGTTTCTGTTACGGAAGTTCAAAATGAAGCAATAACTCCGGGTGAATTTATACTTGAACAAAATTTTCCGAATCCTTTTAACAATTCAACGAAAATAATTTTCAGGTTATCAAAAGAAGAAAATATAAAATTGAAAATTTTTGATATACTTGGAAATGCTGTTTTTACTGATGATCTCGGATTTAAAAAACCCGGTTCATACGAAATTTTATGGAGCGGAAAAGATAATGGCGGCAAAGAGATTTCTTCAGGAGTTTACTTTTGTCAAATTCAGGGAGAACAAAAATCTCAAATAAAAAAAATGATTCTTTTAAAATGATTAATAATTCAAAAATAATATAAATATTAGTTTCATGTTTAGAATACAAACGGAGAATTTATGGATGTAATTACTGTTAATGAACAGACAAAAAAAGGGGAAAAGAAGTATGTTCCCGAAAATTATACGGGAGCTTTAACGGTTTTAACTTCGCTGTTTTTTATGTGGGGATTTATTACCGCGCTTAATGATATTTTGGTACCGCATCTTAAAGCTGTCTTTTCATTGAATTACACTCAGGCAATGTTAATTCAATTCAGTTTTTTTGCAGCCTATTTTATAGTTTCAATTCCCGCAGGAAAAATTGTTGAACGCGTTGGATATAAAAAAGGAATTATAATAGGATTGGCTACCGCCGGAATAGGATGTTTGACTTTTTATCCGGCTGCAGCAGTAAGATCATACGAAATATTTTTGTTTGCACTTTTCGTTCTAGCGGGTGGAATTACCGTTCTTCAGGTTGCGGCAAATCCTTATGTCGCAATTTTAGGAAAACCTGAAACAGCATCAAGCAGATTAAATTTAACGCAGGCATTTAATTCTTTAGGAACTACAATTGCGCCAATCTTCGGATCGTTATTGATTTTATCAATGGCTGTAAAAACCACTGACGAAATAAGCAAAATGAGTTCTCAGGAATTAACTGCTTATCAAATTGCAGAGGCAAGCGCAGTGCAAATGCCTTACTTGGGATTAGCCGCAGCATTATTTATAATTGCCGCTATCTTTGCTTTTATAAAACTTCCCGTAATTGAAGCAGCGTCAGATTCAGGAAGTAATGCAAATATTCTTTCAGATGATAAAAATTCAAGCGCATGGAAATACAGACATTTGGTTTTAGGGGCTTTGGGAATTTTTCTTTATGTTGGCGCTGAAGTTTCAATAGGTAGTTTTTTAGTGAATTATATTGGTCAGCCTGATATTGCAGGACTTCCTGAATCAGAAGCCGGAAAATTCGTTTCATTTTATTGGGGCGGAGCAATGGTAGGAAGATTTATCGGAGCTGCCGTTCAAAGAAAAATAAAACCCGGAAAAGTATTGGCGTTTAATGCTGTAATGGCGGCACTTCTTGTTGTTGTATCAATTTTAACAACAGGACAGATCGCGATGTGGAGTATTTTACTTGTCGGATTATTCAACTCAATTATGTTCCCAACAATCTTCACCTTAGCAATTGATGGACTAGGAAAACATACAGGACAAGGCTCAGGAATTTTATGTGCGGCAATTGTAGGAGGAGCTTTGATTCCATTGCTTCAAGGATTTGCGGCAGATAATATCGGAATTCAACTTGCATTTATAATTCCTGCTGTTTGCTATATATACATTATGTATTACGGTGCAAAAGGTCATGAACATAAATTGGCAGTAAAATAAAATTTAAAATACAGAATATTTGAAATTGTAAGAATTAAAGAGGAAGCCATGAACAAAATAAAATTATTGTTTCTGTTAATATTACCAATAAGCATAATTTCGTTTACGGGATTTGTTAAAATGGATCAAAAAGAAAATCAGAACATGAAAGAAAAGATGATTTCGGCAAAAGTTGATTCACTTCTTTCACAAATGACCATTGAAGAAAAAATAGGACAAATGATTCAGGTTGATATGCTTGCTTTGGAAAATCCGGAAGATATTACAAAATATTATATCGGATCTTTGTTAAGCGGCGGTGATTCTGATCCAAAAGATATAACTCCGAAAGGCTGGGCTGAAATGTATGATAATTATCAGCCTTATGCTTTAAAAACAAGATTGAAAATTCCGCTAATTTATGGAATTGACGCCGTACACGGACATAATAATGTTCATGGCGCAGTTATTTTTCCTCATAATATTGGATTAGGTGCAACAAGAAATCCGGAATTGGTAGAAAGAGTTGCAAAAGCAGCTGCCGAAGAAATCAGAGCAACAGGAATGAACTGGACTTTTGCACCATGTGTTGCAGTTGCAAGAAATGAAAGATGGGGAAGAACTTACGAAAGTTTCGGTGAAACTCCCGAATTAGCAGAACAACTCGGAAGCGCTTATGTAAAAGGTTTGCAAGGTGAAGATCTGTCCGCACCCAATGCAGTTGTTTCATGTACAAAACATTTTGTTGGCGATGGCGGAACTACAAATGGAAAAGATCAAGGCAATACCGAAGTTGATGAAGAAACTTTAAGAAAAATTCATCTACCCGGTTACATAGCTGCAATTGAAGCAGATACAAAAACAATTATGGTTTCTTTCAGCAGCTGGAACGGAGACAAATTACACGGACATAAATATTTATTGACTGATGTTTTGAAGAATGAATTAGGTTTTAAAGGATTTTTAGTTTCTGATTGGGCTGCAATTGATCAGCTTGAAGGTGATTATAGAAGTGATATAGAAAAATCAATAAATGCCGGTTTAGATATGGTTATGATTCCATTCGGACCAAAAGCTGAAAACAATTATGTTCAATTTTATAATCATTTAAATGATCTGGTAAAAGAAGGCAAAGTTTCAGAAGAAAGAATAAATGATGCGGTAAAAAGAATTTTAGCAGTAAAATTTGAATCAGGACTTTTCGAAAATCCTTTTACAAATAAAAGCTTGACTAAAAATATTGGTACACCAGAACACAGAGAAGTTGCCCGCGAAGCCGTAAGAGAATCAATCGTTCTATTAAAAAATCAAAATAATGCATTACCGCTTTCAAAAGATGTTAAAAACTTGTTAGTGCTTGGTAAAAACGCTGATGATATTGGCGCACAATGCGGTGGTTGGACAATAACCTGGCAAGGAAAAAATGGTGATATAGTTCCCGGAACGACAATTCTAAACGCAATAAAAAATGCAGTTCCGAATTCAAAAGTTACATTTTCTGAGAACGGAAAAACAAATGAAAAAGAATTTGATGCTGTGGTTGTTGTTCTTGGTGAAAAACCCTATGCCGAAATGATGGGAGATATTTCAGATCTTTCACTTTCAAAAGAAGATGTTGAACTTGTTAAATCCGCAAAGAAAACAGGAAAACCGGTTATAACAATTTTAATTTCGGGAAGACCATTGTTAATTGAAAATGTTCTTGATCAAACAGATGCATTTATCGCTGCTTGGTTACCGGGAACAGAAGGAACCGGAGTTACAGATGTGCTTTTTGGTGATCATAATTTCAAAGGAAAACTTCCGCATTCATGGCCAAAAAATATGGAACAAGTTCCGGTAAATCATGGTGATGCAAATTATTCACCACTATTTGAATACGGATTCGGATTAAAATATTAATTAAAGAATGTTATAGTTTCACATAATAAAGATCGTTCTTAAAAAATAAAGGATAAAGCGTTTCATTCATTTAAATTTGTTTTCTGCAACTGACAAATAATTTTTTCATAGGGTCGAAAAAATAAAACGGTTAAGTTAAAAGTAAAAAAGTAATTTATTACTTTCTCTAAATGCTAAAAGCAGAATTGAAATTTTAAGTGAGTGAACGCCAAATCCTTTTTTCATTATTAAACAATCCGGCACTAAAATAATTTAGTCAGTAAAAATATCAATCCTATTTTTCTAAAAAAATCTTCGGTGCGTAGATGCATAAAATTTTAAAATCAATTTTACTTTTCTTTTTGATCCTTTCCTTTACAAAGCTTTTGGCCGCAAATAAAAATGAAAACTTTTTTACAGTTAAGGGAAAACAAATAATTGATCCTGCCGGAAATCCAATTATTCTTAAAGGGATAAATATTGGCAATTGGCTTGTGCCTGAAGGTTATATGTTCAAATTCGGGAATGTAAGTTCACCGCGTTTGATAAATGAAATGATAACCGAATTAATTGGACCGGATGATGCAAAAGAGTTTTGGAAAAAATTTCAAGATGTTTATATAACAAAAAATGATATTGAATTTATTAAGAAAACCGGATTCAACTCAATCCGCATTCCTTTTAATTATAAATCTTTTGTAAATGAAAATAATTATGAAATGCTTGAAGGTCCAGGTTATGAATTGCTTGATAGAATTGTAAATTGGTGCAAAGAGGAAAATCTGTATATTGTGCTGGATATGCATTGCGCTCCTGGTGGACAAACCGGTGATAATATTGATGACAGCTGGGGTTATCCGTTTCTTTTTGAAAGTGCTGAAAGTCAGAATTTAACCGCTGCAATTTGGAAAAAACTTGCCGGAAAATATAAAGATGAAAAAATAATAATCGGTTACGATCTTTTAAACGAGCCGATAGCCCACTATTTTAACGCTGAGGAACTAAATCCGCTGCTTGAACCTTTATACAAAAAAATTGTAAAAGAGATCAGGGAAGTTGATCAAAATCATCTGATATTTTTAGGCGGAGCACAATGGAACAGCAATTTCAAAGTTTTTGGTGCTCCTTTTGATGATAAATTAGTTTATACATTTCATAAATATTGGACGGAACCAACTCAAGATGTGATTCAAGATTACATTGATTTCAGTGATAAATATGATGTACCGTTATATCTTGGTGAATCCGGCGAAAATACAAATCAGTGGATAGAATCTTTCAGAAAAGTATTAGAAGAAAATAATATTGGCTGGTGTTTCTGGCCTTATAAAAAGCTGGATGCAACAAGTAATGTTGTGTCGATAAATATGCCGGAAAAATATGACACACTTATTTCTTACGCAAAAAAACCACGTGTTACTTTTGAAGAGATCAGAAATTCAAGACCGCTTAAAAAGATTGTGATGGAAATTCTAAATAACTTTTTGGAAAATTCTAAATTTAAAAATTGCGTTGTAAATGAAGAGTATATTAAAGCATTGGGGTTAAATCCTTTATCAAATAAAAAATAAGAATTAAGTTTTTGAAATATTAAAGAGGAAATTGTGAAATTATTAAAATATTTTTCAGCAGTACTTATGTTAAGTTTTCTTTTGATAGGCTGTAATAAAGAAACCGTTACCGAAAATAAAAAAGATGTTCCGGCTGAATGGGAAATTGAAGGCTGGACGTTGGTATGGCAAGATGAATTTGAAGGCGATGAAATTGACAAAACGAAATGGGAACATGAAGTTAACGCACACGGCGGCGGAAACAACGAACTTCAGTATTATACCGATCGAAAAGAAAACAGCTATGTGCAAGCTGGTAATTTAATAATACGGGCTATAAAAGAAAATTACACAGCAGAAGAAGGAAAAAGAGATTATACTTCTGCAAGATTGCGCACTTTGAATAAAGGTGATTGGAAATACGGTCGCTTTGAAATTAGAGCAAAGTTGCCAAAAGGACAAGGAATGTGGCCTGCTATCTGGATGCTGCCTACAGATTGGGTTTACGGCGGATGGGCTGCAAGCGGCGAAATTGATATTATGGAAATGTTGGGACACGATACAAAAACCGTCCACGGAACCTTACATTACGGTGGTCAATTCCCGGAAAATACTCATACCGGAAAACCCTATAAATTAAGTACGGGAGATTTTTCAGATGAGTTTCATGTGTTCAGGTTGGATTGGGAAGAAAATGAAATGCGCTGGTATGTTGATGGCGAACATTATCAAACTCAAAAAAGCTGGTACTCAAAATCCGCAGCGTTTCCGGCACCTTTTAATCAAAGATTTCACATGATATTAAATGTTGCTGTTGGCGGTAATTGGCCCGGAAATCCTGATGATAAAACTGTTTTTCCGCAAGCTATGGTTGTTGATTATGTGAGAGTTTATACGCAGGATAAATAATTTATTCAGATTTAGAATTAGTATTTCCGATTTTTATCAAAAATTAAATTTTGAAGAGTAAACTTTAATTTTATTTGTTATTTTGAAATTGAATTTTAAAATTTTGAGATAGTATAATGAAAAAGTTTATTCTTCAAAATCTTCTTCCTTTATTTTTCCTGCCTTATTTTTCAATTTTAATTTTTGCGCAATCAGGCGGCATTTTATCGCCGGAACAAGCCGCTTATGATGTAAAATATTATGATCTTAATTTAAACATTGATCCTGCTTTAAAAAGTATAAGCGGTTCTGTTTTATGCCGCGCTGAAATTATTGAACCTGTTTCAAATTTTGAACTTGATCTTACAAATAATTATAAAATTGATTCTGTAATAATTTCAATTAATGACTCGGGATTTGCAAAAGCGAACTTTACTCATTCCGGCGGAAAAATTACAGCGGCAATTCCAACACAAGTTTCAAAAGGAAATATAATTTCAGTTAATGTTTTCTACTCGGGAACTCCGCGTGTAAGTTTAAATCCGCCTTGGGATGTGGGATTTGTTTGGGAAAAATCATTTAGCGGAAAAGATTGGATTGGAGTTGCCTGCGAGGAAGAAGGCGCTGATATTTGGTGGCCTTGCAAAGATCACCCTTCGGATGAACCCGATTCAATGTCACTAAGTTTTACTGTTCCTGACCCGCTTTTTTGTGCGTCTAACGGAAAATTTACCGAAAAAATAGAAAACGGAAATAATACTTCTACTTATAATTGGTTCGTTTCAACACCAATAAATAATTACAATGTTACTTTTTACGCAGCCGAATTTGAATTGATTGAAGATAAATATCAAAGTATAAGTGGAAAAGCAATTCCGTTTTACTTTTGGGTGCTTCCGGAATATTTTGAAACTGCAAAAAATTATATGAATGTTTTCAAACAGGAATTTGATTTTCTTGAATCAATTTGCGGACCTTTTCCTTTCGGTGATGATAAACACGGCTGGGCACATGCGCCTTATTGGGGAATGGAACATCAAACAATAATTGCGTACGGACATAATTTTACAAAAAATCAGTGGGGCTATGATTATATACATTTTCATGAGTTAGCGCATGAATGGTGGGGAAATTTGATCACTGCAAAAGATTGGGCGGATGTTTGGATACATGAAGGAATTGCAACTTATACCGAAGCGCTTTATGTTGAACAGATTTCCGGAAAACAAAAATATCGTGATTTTATGCGAATAAAATTTCCGAACAACAATAGTTCACTTCCTTTGGCGCCGCGCGAACCGGTGACCGCTGAAACAGCGTTCAATGCTTTGAATCCGTATTATCGCGGCGCGGTTGTGCTGCACACTTTAAGATTTCATTTAGGTGATGAAACTTTTTTCAAAGTGCTTAAACATTGGGCATATAATGATTCAACAGATTATGATAACACCAGCGGTAAATTGTGCAAACTTTATACAACTGACGATATGATGCAAATTGCTGAAGAAGTTTCAGGTATTGAGTTGGATGACTTTTTTGAAGTTTTTTTCAGACAAGCAAAATTCCCGGTTTTAAAAGTTAACAGGGAAGCAACCCAAGCAAAATTCACTTGGTCAACTGCCAATAATATTCAATTAAATCTTGACGTTCCAATAGTTGTAAACGGAGTTAAGCAAAAAGTAGAAATGCTGAACGGAGAAGGAACAATAACAATTTCTTCATCTGATAATTTAGTGATTGATCCGGAAAGTTGGATATTAATGTCAAGACCGGTAATAACATCAGTAAATGAAACCGAACAGATTTTTGAATATAAACTTGATCAAAATTATCCGAATCCGTTTAATCCGGAAACAGCTATTAGTTATCAGCTTTCAGCGGTTAGCAAAGTTGAATTGAAAATATTTGATGTTTTAGGAAAAGAAGTTCAAACTTTGGTAAATGAAATTCAGTCTGCGGGAAACTACAAAATAAATTTTGATGCGGCAGATTTGCCAAGCGGAACATATTTTTATAAATTACAAACCGGTGATTTTACCGAAGTAAAAAAAATGACACTTATCAAATAAAATAAATTAAAGAGTCTAAAAATAATAAAATCCGTTAGTCAAAAATTCAAAAATAAAAGACGAATTTTAATTAAAAAATATTTTCCGGATCTGATAAAAATAAAATGATTATTAACTCCAGATTTACATCTTTCATTTAACAAAAAATAAAATGAGAGCTTTATGAAAAAATTTGTACTGCATAAATTTATATTTCTTTCTATTGCACTTTTTCTTTTAAGCAAAAATAATTTTGCCCAGGAGTTTTCAAGCGAAATTTCAAAAAAGATTGATGCTGTAGAAAGTAATCAAAAATCTTTAGAGCATCGTTTGGATGTTTTGGAAAAATTGACTGATGATGTAATTTGGTTTCAAAGAGTTGGCGATGTTGCTTTTATTGATAAAGTATTTTTAACCGGTCCGCCGCTAAAAGAAGAAAAAAATCCTACCGGACTCGGAGCAGGAAATCCCGTAAAATTTTGGTCGTATGTTTTCATCCCTAAAGGAATTGATTTCAGCAAAAAATATCCGCTGATTGTTTTTCCTCACGGCGGAGTTCACGCTAATTTTTCAACTTATTACACTCATATTATAAAAGAATTGATAGCGCAAAATTACATTGTTGTTGCGGCAGAATATAGAGGCAGTACAGGTTACGGAAAATCTCATTATGAAAAGATTGATTACGGCGGATTGGAAATTGAAGATGTAAAATCCAGCCGTGATTATATGATTGAGAATTATGATTTTGTTGATAAAGACCGTATCGGAATTATGGGCTGGAGTCACGGCGGGTTGATATCGCTGCTGAATATTTTTGATCATCCGGGAGATTACAAAGTTGCTTTTGCCGGCGTTCCCGTTAGTGATCTTGTTGCAAGAATGGGATATTATGATGACGAATATAGAGAGCTTTATTCTGCAAAATATCACATAGGAAAAACCGCAAACGAAAATGTCGAAGAATACAGAAAAAGATCTCCTGCATGGAATGCGCATAAATTAAAAACTCCACTTCTTATTCATACAAATACAAATGATGAAGATGTGCACGTATTGGAAGTTGAACATTTAATAAAATCTCTAAAAGCCGAAGATAAAAAATTTGAATATGAAATTTTTCAGGCATTGCCCGGCGGACATTCATTCGATAGATTAGACACAAAAAAAGCGAAAGAAATTCGCGTCAAAATATACCAATTTTTAGCTCGCTATTTGAATCCGCCGAAACCGATAAAATCGATCGAAGATATTAACAAAGCCGCATACAGATAAAATAAAATTTCAAAAAAGATCTTTTTGAAAAATAAGTTTTGAAAAGATCTTTTTTAATTTTAAATCAAAACTTTCACTTAACTAAAATCATTCAAAATATATTTTTTTATTATAATTCTTATAATCTGATTTTAATCAATAAAATTAAGCCTATCAAGCAAAAATAAATTTTACAAATGTTCAAAATTAATTTTGATTTTCAATTCTGAATGAAAATTCATTTATAATAAATACAAGAAACCCTATTTGGGTTGATTATTTTTTTAATACTTGTAATTTGAATTAACAATACGCTTTTAAAACGGCAATACTTACAGTGAATATTTTTAATAAACCGGAAAAATGTAGTGATTGAATTTTCATCGTTATCTGAACAGTTTCGCTCAATTCGTAAATCTGTTATTTTTATTTTGTTTGCCGCAGCATCAATTATCGGAATTGTTTTGCTGCTTCACTTTTGGCGTGATGTGCCTTTTTCAAAATTAACCCGTGATCCGAGTCAAATACTGAAAGGTCCTTTTTATACGGGATTTCTTTCGCAAGCGGGAATTTTCTTTTGGGCTGCAGCTGCTGCAATTTGTTTTTTCTGTTATAGAATTATTCAAAACTCGATCAATAAAAATAATTTGAAAATGTTTTTTCTTGCATCCGGATTAATAACTTTAATGCTTGGATTAGATGATGTTTTTCTTCTTCATGAAGAATTTTTCCCTAATTTGGGCATATCTGAAAATTTAGTTTACGGAGTTTACTTAGGAATTCTTTTGGGATATTTGTTCAAATATTTTAGAATTATTCTAAAAACTGATTTTAATCTTTTGATTGCGGCATTTTTCTTTTTTGGTCTTTCGGTTATTTTAGATGTAATTGAAACGGAAAGTTTCAATCCTTATTTTTTTGAAGATTCTTTTAAATTTACGGGAATTGTAATTTGGCTTACTTATTATTTTCATACAGGAATTTCCGTTTTAAAATTCGAACCGCAAATTATATTGAAAAATGAATCAAAATTCAATAAAGAAAATAAACTGAAATTTAAAAAAAATAATGAACTAAATAAGAAACAAAATGGAAAAAGATAATATAAATGGTCATAAAGATCCGATTGATAGCGGCGTGCAAATTGGTCACGTTCATTTAAAAGTTTCGGATCTTGAACGTTCAATAAAATTTTATTGCGATGTTTTAGGATTTCAAATTAAGCAGCGTTACGGTTCGGCTGCAGCTTTTATTTCTGCGGGCGGATATCATCATCACATCGGATTGAACACTTGGGAAAGCAAAAACGGAATGCCGCCGCCTGAAAATTCCACGGGACTTTATCATTTTGCAATTATATATCCAACAAGAAAGGCGCTTGCAAAAGCATTGCAGCGCTTAATTGTAAATGAAGTTCAACTAGACGGTGCTTCGGATCACGGAGTAAGCGAAGCATTGTATCTTCACGATCCTGATCTTAACGGGATTGAATTATATTGGGATAGACCGCAGGAATTATGGCCGCGTGATTCCGCAGGTGAAATTACAATGTTTACAAAAAGATTGGATCTTGATGATCTGCTTTCTGAAATCTCTTAACCGAAATTTAGGTTTTAGATTTTTTAGTGGATTGTAAAAAAGTAAAATATGTTTAAGTTAATTTAAAATTCAGTTAAACGAAAAAGATAAAGGTGAATTATGGCTGATGTAAAACTTGCGATCATTTATTACAGTTCAACCGGAGCAAATTATCAATTTGCAAAATGGGCTGCAGAAGGCGCAAAACAAGAAGGCGCTGAAGTTAAAATTGTGAAAGTACCGGAAACAGCTCCCGAAGCTGCAATTAATTCAAATC
>CBDUBH010000066.1:0-20055 GCA_965365345.1 uncultured Melioribacteraceae bacterium | reverse complement strand
GCAACAATTCCACCAATATTATGTTCTACTCCAAGTTCATATTCAACTGTTTTGCGCGGCTTTAAATTTCTATTGCCGAGATTATAAGGTGCATAAATTCCGGTTCCAGGATCTGTCAAATAAGTATTCAAAATTCCTAGTACACTTGTTCCTTCACCGTAATCTCCAAAGTTTGCGCGCTGGAAAAAATGTCCGTAGGAAAAATGAAGGACTGTATTTTCAGATATTGGATGCGAAACTCCTAAACGGGGAGATAATTGTCCGTAAGTTTTTGTCGATGAAGTTTGAGGAGTTGCAGGCTCGCCGGGAGCTTTACCAAAAGTTCCAAACGGATCAAAAAGATTTTCGTAATTTTTATTATTGGAATTATAAAAATCGTATCTTAATCCGGCATTGATAATCAAACCTTCAAATTCAAGTTTATTTTGGAAATACAAATTACCTTCATACGGGAAATATTTTCCCACTTCAATAGCGTTAAAAGCTTTTGCTTCCTGATAGCGGTCAAGAATGTAATATGAAAAATCTCCGCCCCCTTTTAACTGCCATTTAGTATTTAATTGACTTGTAAGATCTGCGGACAAAGTAAAGTCAGTATTT
This sequence comes from uncultured Melioribacteraceae bacterium, assembly GCA_965365345.1. Classification (GTDB taxonomy): domain Bacteria; phylum Bacteroidota; class Ignavibacteria; order Ignavibacteriales; family SURF-24; genus CBDUBH01. Next base: position 19,455 of record CBDUBH010000066.1, on the reverse strand, counting down.
TTATCTTCGCCTCTGTAATAATATCCGGATGTGTATAAACCGTAATAATTACTGTAGCCACCCGGAATAGATCCTCCGAATTCATTTACAGCCCGTAAATTGTCAGTAAGCGGAACACCATTTTCCCAACCGGCTTCATCACCGGGAAAAGTTGATTGACTTTTTAATCTGTAAATCCTACTAAATTGAATTTGATAGAATGTGCTCGGATTTAAAATATGAGTAAGCTGGATTGTTTGGCCGTTAGATTTGTTTACCGGATATCCGCTGAAATCATAGTAAGCATATTTTGATTCTAAACCGTAACTGCTTATAAATGCTTCGTTAATATATTCCATACCGATATTTGATTCTGTTAATCCTACAAATCCCGAAGCCATCAGTTTTAGCGAGGGCTTTATGTTATATGAAAGTTTAAAGGTTCCGTCAAACCATTCGCCTCTTTTTCTGTAGCTGTTTCCAGTTACGGGAGGAACTGATCTGAATTTTCCTGAGGCAAAAAAGAATAAGTCATTTAATGGAAACAAAGGACCGCCAATGGATACTTCTCCAACATAACCGCTTTGATTTGTATAATCAGTAAGCGGTTGATGAGTTTGTATATAATGATTATATGCTTCTTCGGGAGTCATTCCTGCATTGGGATCGTTCCCCGGAATTCCCTGCATATCAACCCACTGATCAGGATTATCGATCCACCATTGCAAATGTCTTGCATGCGTATTTTCCCAGTATCTTGAAGTTGAATAGTCATAAAAAGCTGTTCCGAAATGCGGCTTTCTAGGAGGAGTCCACCTTAACTCAGTGAATACCTGAAACTTTTCGGATCCTTCTTTTGTCACAATATTAAATACACCCGATTGAGCTTGTCCGTACTCAGCATTGAAGCCACCAGTAATAATCTCCATTTCCTGTACGGATGAAAGGTTTATATTTGTGTAAGGTTCATAATCCAAAGGATTACTTGCACGCATTCCATCAATTAAAAAAGCTACCTGATCTATTGAACCTCTTCTTACACTTAATTCTCCTGTACTGCTTTGATCGATTCCGGGTAACACTGATAATAATGAAGTAAAATCATTAGTCGGTCTAACAGAAATTTCCTCTGCAGAAACAAAATGTCTTGTGGAAGTTTTATCTTTTTCAACAAGTGGACGCTCAGCATTTACAACAACTGCATCATATTCTAAAACAGTTTCTTCCAGTTGAAAATCGAGATTAGTGGTGTGGTTAATTTTAACATCAACCCCAGTTTGGGAAACTGTACGATAGCCGATAATTGAAGCGCGTACAGAATAAGTTCCGGGAGGGATATTTAAGATGAAATATTCACCATTCAAATCCGTTGCCGCGCCCATAGATGAACCTTCAATAAGTACATTCGCTCCTGCAATCGGCTGCTTTGTTGAAGCATCAACAATTCTACCAACAATTTTTCCCGCAGCAGCAAATGAATTTTGCGGAAGCAATATCAGCGCTAGAATTATAGTACAAAAAATTACTTTATATTTATTCAGGTTAACCATAAAGTCACCTTTTTCTTTTTCAAAAAGAAATTCAATTTTCTTTATATGATTTAATTCACTATCACAGATTTTACAAATCCATGCGGCTTTTCTTTGGCTGCCACAAAAGCTTGTTCAATTTCATTAAGTTTATATTTATGTGTTACCAATTTTTCCATTTTTATCTTTCCTGAATTCAGCATCTCCATACCTATTCTCATGCCTTTTAGAATTGTATTCCTATCACGGAAATGAGCATTGATTATGTTGAATGCCATCCAGTTCCAATAACCGAGATCGCGAATAATTCTTTCTCCCGGATGATAGCCGAATATTACTAGTTTACCTTCCATTCTGCATATTTGTGCAGCAATATCTAATGTTCCTTGATTACCGCCTACTTCAAAAGATATATCTACACCTTTTCCGGATGTTAGTTCTTTTATTTGTGAATCAAGATTATCTTTTTTGGGATTCAATGTTACATCAGCACCTAAATTCAACGCCAACTTAAGCATTTCATCACGAACATCTATTGCAATAATTTTTTTTGCTCCAGTAAGTTTTAATTGTTGAAGCATTATTAATCCCATAAATCCTGTCCCAACCATTGCAACCGTGTCTTCCAACTGTACTTTTGTTCGCATAACAGCGTTTGTTGTACATGCAATCGGTTCAGATAAAGCATGTTCAAAAAGAATATTTTCAGAGATAAGGGAAAGTGTATCTTCTTTAACTGCTATTTCTTCGGCATATCCTCTGCCATCAGTCCAAGCTGCTACTCTATCACCGACTTTAAAATCTTTTACTTCAGAACCTGTTTCAATTATTTCACCTGCCACTTCATGACCAATAAATCTTGGATAATCCAGTCCCGGGACTTTTTCTTCCCATTGGTGCTGTTCAGAATGGCAAACTCCGCAAGTTTTAATTTTTATCAAACATTCATCTTTATTGATCTCCGGATTTTCCAGTTCTTCAATTCTCCAATCATGTGGTCCGTATAGTAATGCTGCTTTCATCTTTAAACTCATATTTAGAATAGCTGTGCAGAATCAATCTGCACAGCATTAAATTATTTTTATTTGAGTAATAACATTTTCATTGTTTGACGGAAATTATTTGTTCTCATTTCATAAAAATAAACTCCGCTTGCAATTTTACTTGCATCCCAAGTAACAGTATATGAGCCCGGTAAAAATGAACGATTATTAACTAATGTTGATACCAATTGTCCGACCGCATTATAAATATTAATTGTAACAGGCGAATTATCCGACACTTCGAATCTTATGTTTGTAGTGGGATTGAATGGATTAGGATAATTTTGTTTTAATTGGAATGTTGCAGGCTTTGCATCAAAATTATTATTATTTTCAACACTAGTTATTGTTGAAGTAAAATTCAATACAGCCCAATAATCACTATTGGCAAGATTAAAGAATCCGGGATCACCATTTCCATAAGGATCGCCAAAAGGATCATTCGGAATATTCGGCTGCCATGTATAATATCCGTAAGCATCTCCATATGCTGCATTTGCTGCTGCTGAACCCATACTTCCACCAATATTAAATCCGATTGATGATTGTGAAGCTACATTCGGATTATATATTGCCATCTCAATTTGCCATTTCCCTGTGGCTTGATCTATATTTGTAGCAAACTTTGCTATGTCTGAAGCATTGAAAGAAAGAACTGAGTCTCCTAAGCACGTTCCTCTAAATTCTTCAGGGACAAAAGTTTCATATCCGCCTTTTAATGTTACCTGATCTCCCAGGATAAGAAAATGATATGGACCATCAGGAGCTGCATATACATTTCCATCATACCAGCCCATCATATCCATTCCCAATCTGTTCGATATACTTAAAAATAACTGGTCTCCTCCCCACCAGCCATCTTCCTCTGTTATCCAGAATAAATCTGTTGAATCATTTACAAATTCGTCAACAACTATAAATGCATATAATGTGTCTTTTGACCAAAGAAGTCTTGCATACAATGAATCAAATTCCGGCTCTGCTAAATCTTCTCTGAAATATTTGTTTGCAAATATCTCATATCCGCTTGATGTTACTAAATCTACTTTGGCTGCATTCTGCCATTCTGTTTCATCCATGTTTCCATCAATACTAATCATACCTGAATCAACTTTGGGAACATTTAATTCCTCTCTAACGATTGCTTCATTATCACCGACAAAATTCAATACAGCCCAATAATCACTATTAGCAAGATTAAAGAATCCGGGATCACCATTTCCATAAGGATCACCAAAAGGATCATTCGGAATATTCGGCTGCCATGTATAATATCCGTAAGCATCTCCATATGCTGCATTTGCTGCTGCTGAACCCATACTTCCACCAATATTAAATCCGATTGATGATTGTGAAGCTACATTCGGATTATATATTGCCATCTCAATTTGCCATTTCCCTGTGGCTTGATCTATATTTGTAGCAAACTTTGCTATGTCTGAAGCATTGAAAGAAAGAACTGAGTCTCCTAAGCACGTTCCTCTAAATTCTTCAGGGACAAAAGTTTCATATCCGCCTTTTAATGTTACCTGATCTCCCAGGATAAGAAAATGATATGGACCATCAGGAGCTGCATATACATTTCCATCATACCAGCCCATCATATCCATTCCCAATCTGTTCGATATACTTAAAAATAACTGGTCTCCTCCCCACCAGCCATCTTCCTCTGTTATCCAGAATAAATCTGTTGAATCATTTACAAATTCGTCAACAACTATAAATGCATATAATGTGTCTTTTGACCAAAGAAGTCTTGCATACAATGAATCAAATTCCGGCTCTGCTAAATCTTCTCTGAAATATTTGTTTGCAAATATCTCATATCCGCTTGATGTTACTAAATCTACTTTGGCTGCATTCTGCCATTCTGTTTCATCCATGTTTCCATCAATACTAATCATACCTGAATCAACTTTGGGAACTGATAATTCCTTCCTGACAATATCATCCTGGGCAAAAATACCCGAAAATGATCCAATTAAAAGAAGCAATAAAAATAACGAGTAGAACCGTTTCATCTTAACCTCCCTATAATAATTATTGTATGTCCTATTCTGATCTGGAAATTCATTTCAATCTTTTTTGTTTGAATTACTCCATATTTTGTTCAATTAAACTCTTATTTCTTTTAATATTTATTTTTTCATAAAAATAAATATTTCATCGTTACCATTGGCATGATCATATTATAACCGTACTCACCTTGCAGACTTGGAATTTCTGCATTCATAACTTTTTTATTGGTTCCGAATGCGTATAAAATTGCTGCTTCAAATCTTAAATTACCTTCACCTAAACCTGCGCCTAAACTTAAAACATGCTGATCTACCGCAGGGAAAAGTAAATTATAACTTTCCTCTGAATTTGGAGTCTGACTGAAACGATAGCCTGCACGATAGCTGATATTACTTTGACTGATAAATTCAAATCCAAATCCAAAATCAAAAGTGTTATTATATGATAAATTGAAATTGCTACCGTTAACTCCGCTTAACACATCCTTTTGATTTAATTTGCTTTGCCAAATTTGATCACCGAAAATGAAACTCATATTTTGCTGAGTGGAATTCCACATTGAATATTGAATATCAAAATTAAAATTCATGTTTGATGATGATGAATAAACTGCTCCAAAACCAAATATCCACGGCATTTCGAATTTACTTTCTAATGATGTAATTTCATTTGCTGCATCTGTAACCGTAAACAATCTCGATCTTGCATCACCATCAAGATCAGCAGTAAATGAGCTTCTTACTGAAATTCCAACTTTAAGATCAGATGAAATTTCGGCGATCGCTCCTAAATTGAATCCGTAGCTCCATGCATCTAAATCATAATTAAATTGATACGCAGCCGTTCCGGTATTATTTATCCATAATGGATTAGTTTGCGGAAATGCAATTTTACTTTTAACGTTGTAAAGTGCAGGAGAAATGCCTATAGAAATATTTCCGAATCTGTAAGCAAATGAAGCAGTAATTGCATCAATATTTAATTGATTGAAAAAATCAAAAACCAAAAATGCTGCGAGAGAATCCTGAACAAAATAGTTTGCATATGGCCAGGAAACATTATAATTAAGCACCCTTTGATATGATAATGCGGTCTTAAAATTTTCCGAAAGGGATAAAATTATTCCAGCATTAAAAATGAATTCATCATCTCTGAATGAATTGTATAATCCATTTGATTGATTTTTAAATTTGCTTTGTGTTAAACGATCAATAATCGATAATTCAAAACCGTTTTCATTCAAATATATCAATCCTGCAGGATTGGAAATTGATTTTATAATTCCATCAGCTCCGGCAAAATATAATCCGTTCAAAGCAGTTGTTTTGCTGCTTGAATAGGGATTTCTATCAGTACCGCCGGCAAAACTGAAACTTGTAAAAATCACAGCAATTAAAAATATGTAAGTAAATTTAGATTTCATCAAGAACTCCAAAGATTATTGCTGTCAATTATCTTGTATTAAAAGTTGCATAAGCATAGTATGGTGTTGCTCTGATTCGTCCAACACCATCCCATTCTTTACTTGCTATCCAGACATAATAAGTTGCATTTCTTTCAAGTCCACGTTCGGGATATTCAACAAATATTTTCGTATTAGCTAATGAATCGCCTGAAAAAACAGGTGCTGCAATTACATTATGTTTTCCGTAAAGTGGTTGTCCATTTTCTTCAACTTCTGAATAAACTTCCCAAATTGAATTTGCTGCAGCGTATTGGTTTCCTTTTACAATTCCCATGGCAGCAATATTTTGATCAGTTACTCCGGCTTGCGTAACATTCCAATTTATTTCAATATTATCGCTTATGTTTGTTTGAATAATTTGAATTGTACCAAGTTGACCAAAAGTTGAAATGCCTGATAAATTTATGTAATTATCAAGGTTATGAATTTTTTGTGTGTAAATTGAAGATGATAATTTTAGAGTATCACCACTTACAAGATAATTTTCAGTTAAATTGCTATCGGCAAAAATATATTTTTCCGGGTTCGTAGTTACAATACTCCAAACATCTTCTTTCATTAACCAGAATGTGTAGATACTATCCTCTAAAAGTTCCGTTAAATGATTTCCACCGAATTGTGTAGTAAGATCTTGAACGCCATCCTGCAGTTCTCCATATTTTACCGGATATTTTATTCCATTGCCTGATTTATTTATCAACCAAACAAGTGTACTATCTAATGCTGCTTTTGGTCCTTTATTTATTCCGATTGCTGAAACATAACCTCCAACCCAAGTAATTTTCGGAGTAAAGGATTTATTTTCAATAGTAAGTCCGGACATTTTTGGTGAACCGACATAAGGAGCCAAAGTATTATCAGTTTCTTCACAGGAAGTAAATAATACCGCAAAAACTCCAATAAGTATCACTTTGATAAAATTGTTTGCAAAATATTTTTTTATTTTCATTTTACATACCTGATAAATTCATTTTGAGAATTATCTACTCTGCCAATTGCTGTTGTAAACTTCGCCTTCCCTGTTTGAATGCAGCAAAACATATTTACCATTTGATCTTAGATCACCAAATACAAATTCATAAGTTTTATTTTCATTGTAGATCCAAATTTCATAAGGAGCAGATTCCGCTTCCAAATTAAATTGGTTTACCTGATGGGGAATTCCATACTTAATGCAAATTCTTCCGCGATCTGTTTCCCATCCTTTTGTTTGATACCAACCAAAATTATTTTTTGCATGAATAAATCTTTTTTGAATTTCTTGTAAAAATTCATTTTCAGAAGTTGAAGGAACCGGATCCAAATTTTTCCAATATTGAATTATGAATTCCGATTTACCTTTTTGATTTAATGAATTGAAAGTATTCAACTGATTTTGCGTACCGATATATGACAAAATGGTTTTAAATATTCCGGCATTTTCTTCTGATAAAGAATTTTGCTGTGTAAAAAAATCTGCCTGAATAATTTCAAAATTTCTTGAAACAGTCAGGTTTTTATTATTTACAGAATCTTTTATGTTTGCATTGAGAGAGTAAATTCCCGAGTTCAAATTTGCAATATCTATTCCGTGAATTACAGATGATGAGTTACCGTTAACTTTTATTTTTATGTCATTAAGGCTTTTCTGAATATTATTTTCTTTATCCGTGATTGAATAATCAACAATCAAATCCGTAATGTTATTTTTGATTCCGTAAATTTCATAAAGGAATAAAAGTTTAGAATTAAGAATTCCGTATCTGCGTGAAGGATTAGGAATAATCTTTAAATCACCTTTATTGAAATGACTTCCGGCAGAATTATTTTCAACAGAAGTAATAAATTCAATATCGCCGGCGCTCCACTTTTCTTTTTCAATTTTTTGCACAGAAATATTCTTGCTTAATTCCCCTTTTGAATTTCCGGAAAGATCTTGCGCAATCAAATTAATTTTATATTCTCCAGGTATAAGTTCCTCTGCAAATCTGTCGTAAATAACTTTATTTTCAGAATTATTGCCGTTAAGAATTGCTTCTAAAATCCATGATCTTTTTGAAATCTCATTTTCATTTTGATCTTTTATTTTCAGATCCAATTGAATTTCACTTTTTGCGGATTTTAGATTTGAATTTTTATTAAGCTGAGCTGCATAAAACATTAAATTAAATTCGGTGTAGCTTTTTTCATTTTGTCCTGCAAATACTGCATGATCCAAATAAAAAGTTAAATCGCCTTTACTCGAACCAGGATTATCCTGAGCAAAAGAATTCAGTGATATAAAGAATATCCAAATTAATAAAAGCGAAAAATTATTTAATATTTTATTCTTTAAGTCCACTTAAAGTAATGCCCTTTATAAAATATTTTTGTGCAAAAAAGAATACAACCAGAATGGGAAGCACTGCAGTTACTGAGCCGGCCATTAGTAAATCCCATTGACTTATATAGCGATCTCTGAAAATTGCAAGGCCTAATTGGACTGTTCGCATTTCTTCGGAATTAACAACGATCAAAGCCCAAATAAAATCGTTGAAGGTTCCCATGAATGTAAATATTGCCAAAGTTGCTAAAGCGGGTTTTGCAAGAGGCATAATAATTTTTATAAGCACTTGCATTCTTGAAGCGCCATCAATGTAGGCTGCTTCTTCAAGTTCGCGAGGAATTGTCATAAAAAATTGTCTTAACAAAAAAGTACCGAATGCAGAAGCAAGTCCGGGTACAATTAACGCATAATATGTATCAATCCAACCAAGCCAATATAAAACCATAAAGCTCGGTATCATAGTTACATTGTAAGGAATCATCATTGTTCCGAGAAATATGAAAAATAAAATATCCCTTCCTTTAAATTGTAATCTTGCAAAAGCAAAAGCAGCCATTGAACAAGTTATCATTTGACCTAATGTAACTGCAAATGCAACAAATAAACTGTTAAAATAATATCTTGCAAAAGGCGCGGCGGAAAATGCGTTAACGTAATTTTCAAAATAAAATTTGTCAGGGAGCCACTTCGGCGGATAAACATAAATATCACTCATATCTTTTAATGAAGTAAGAACCATCCAGATAAAAGGAGCAAGAACCATGAGTGCCAAAGCATAAATTATTATATGCAAAAAAATATTTTTAACGGAATTCCAAACTTTTATTGTTTTCGTGTTGTTCATTTTACATAGCTCCGTAAACTTTTGTTTTCATGTACTTTATTTGAAGCATTGTTAAAATGAACAAAAGCGCAAATAAGAAATATGAAATTGCAGAGGCATAACCCATTTCAAAATATTTGAAAGCATATTCATAAACATAGAACACAAGAACTTTTGTTGAGCCTAAAGGTCCGCCGGAAGTTAAAACATAAACGATATCGAAAACCTGGAATGAAGAGATCATTGACATTATCATTATAAAGAATGTAGTTGGAGCGAGCATAGGAATTGTAATGTGCCAGAATTTTGCCCACTTGCCGGCACCATCTAATTCTGCTGCCTCGTAATAACTATCAGGGATTCCCTGCAAGCCCGCGGAAAATAAAACCATATTTATTCCGAAGGTTTTCCAAACACCCATAATTATCAATGCCAGCATCGCAGCGGTTGGTTCATTTAACCAATTGACAGCATCAATCCCGAATATTCCAATTGCATAATTGACCAATCCAAAATTAGGATCATAAAGCCATCTCCAAATAACAGCTGCGGCCACAGGAGAAACAATTACAGGAGCAAAAAATGCGGTACGTAAAAATTTCTTACCGGCAAGTTTTCTGTTAAGCAAATATGCTATCCATAATGAAAGCGCCATATTTAAAGGAATTGTTCCGATCGTGTAAATTGCAGTGTTTTTTAGAACCAGCCAAAAATCGTCACTTTGAAGCATTCTTTTATAATTTTCTAGTCCTACAAATTCGCTTCCGCCTCCGAACATATTCCAGTTTTGAAAACTCAAATAGAATGAAAAGAAAACCGGGAAAAGAATAAAAGTTGAAAAGATCACCAATGTAGGCGAAAGAAAAAGCAAAGCACTTTTTAGATCGCCTTTCCGGTAACTGTTTCCGTTTTTATTTTCCGGTTTTTTAATTTTTCTATTTGGTAAAATGTAATGCATAATTATTTTTTAGCTCTTGCCAAAACCTGATTTGATTTATTTGCCGCTTCATCCAAAGCTTTTTTTACACTTTGATTTCCAACTGTTGCTTTTTCAATTGCTTCGGCAATATTTCTTGCGATTTCCAAACCGCCGTAATCAATTGGACGCTGAACATGTCCCACTTCCATTTGATCTACAAATACTTTGAAGTTTGGATTTTCTTCAAGATATTTTTGAAATTCAGGAACTTGTAAAACTGCATGACGAATCGGCAAATAGCCTGATCTCATTGCCCAGAATGCTTGGGTTTCCGGTTTAACCATCCATTTAACAAAAATCCAGGCAGCATCGGGATTAGGACTTTGTTTGAAGATTGCTAAATATTCACCGCCAACAACTGTCGCTTGTTTTTCCGGTCCGCGTGGAAGTGGTGCAAATCCCCAATCAAGATTTTTTAGTATGTCTTTATATCTTGGCAAATTCCAGGGTCCATCCATTGCCATAGCTAATCTTTCAGAAGCAAAAGCAACATCAAAATCAGTTGTAAAAGATCTAAGATTTAATTCTTTGAATATTTTTTGCCAAAGCTCCAGCGCTTTAATTCCTGCCTCCTCATTATACATAACTTTAGTTTGTTCAACATTTACAATATCGCCGCCGGCTTGCCAGATAAAAGGGAACCATTGCCAAACCATCCAGGCTCCTAACGGTCCGGCAGCAGGATAAACAGGTACAAACATTCCGGTTTGATCAATTTTACCATCTTTATCTTTATCAATCGTAAGTTTTTTTGAATAATCGTAAAGTTCATCCCAGGTTTTTGGCGGCGAATTGGGATCCAATCCGGCTTCGCGAAACATTTTTTTGTTGTAAAGGAGAGCAAGATTTGTTGCCTCCATCGGCATGCTGTATAAAGTTCCTCGCCAAGAAGAGAATTGAATCAATGCAGGATAAATATCATCCATATCTTCTTTTGTTAAACCATTTTTGCCGTTTATAAAATCTTCCATTTTATAAATCGCATCTGCCGCTACAAGGTCTTCAAGAAAATCAGAATGGATCCAAGAAATATCAGGAGCGGTTTTACTCCTTATAGAGGTAACCAATTTTTGGATTAGCGCATCACCGCTGGGAATGTATTGGGCATCAATTTTAATGTTGGGATGTTCTTTTTCGAATTTAGCAATAAGATCATTTAAGGCAGGAACAGTAGAAGATACAAAACTATGCCAGAATTTTACAGTAACTCTGCCATCATTATTTTTCTTATTGTCGCCACATCCGGAGAAAACTAAAAATAAGATGATAAATATAAAGAGAAACTTTTTCATGCTAAGCCCTTTGGAAATTTAGAATTAAAGCTTTCAAAACTGAATTCTACGAGGACTTAATTTTACTGATATTTTACGCAAACGATTGCGCAAAGTCAATAAAATTCGTCATTTCCCCAAATAAAATAATTTTATGCCGTAGCTTTTACTTCAAGTTTAGGATTTTTCTTAACTGAATCACGGATTATTAATTTTGTTTGCAGAAAAATTCCGTTCTGCTCAATATTTTTATTTGATTCAATCTGACTGATTAAAAGTTTTGTTGCTATTTGTCCTATTTGAGTACTCTGCTGAGAAACAGTAGTCATAGGAGTTGAGAGGAAACGAGAATAAGGTTGATCATCAAATGAAATCATTGAGATATCATCAGGAATTTTCAGTCCCTCTTCTGTGATTGCACGAATTGCACCAAGGGAGATTAAATTGCTTACGGCAAAAATCGCTGTCGGGAGTTTACTTCGCTTTAGTAATAATTTTGTTTCAATATACCCATTTTCTTCACCGAAACTATCACCGACAATAAGATTATTATCAACAGTAAGGCCGTACTTTTTATGAGCATCAAGATAACCTTTTACACGATCATTATTTGGCGATGTATTTTTTAACCCCTGAATACATGCAATTTGTGAATGATTGTTTTCAATCAATAAACTAACTGCTTCTAATGCGCCTTGATAATTATCAGATGTTACAAAAGGAATTTCGAGATCAGGAAAATAACGGTCAAGCAATACAACGGGAACATTTTTTTGAATAAGATTTTTTAGATGTGTAATTTCTAATCCAACAGGAGAAAGAATAAGTCCGTCAACTTTCCTTTCAATCATTAGTTGAATCAGGTTTTCTTCAATTTCGGTATTTTCCTCACTATCGCATAAAATAATTGAATAACCAGATTTTCGAGCAAATTTTTCAACGCTTTTGGCAATACTTGCAAAAAATGGATTTGAAATATCCGGAATTATATAACCAATTGTATTTGTTCTTTTTAATCTTAATCCGCGTGCAAGTTGATTAGGAGAGTATTTTAATTCTTTGGCAAGTTTATTAACTGAATCTTGAGTTTCTTTACTGATACGATACCGGTCTGATTTACCGTTTAAAACTCTTGAAACGGTAGTTACGGAAAGATTCAGTTGATCCGCAATTCCTTGTAATGTTATATTGGAATTTTTCATCAGATCTTACTCAGTGATTTAGTTTAATGGATTCGCAAGTTCTTTGCGCAATCGTTTGTTCTAAATGTAGAAATTTTTTGAAAAGTTGTCAAGCAAAATCGTACTTCATTGTATTTTTTTTGCAAAAAGATAAAAATATTAAATCAGATATCAGAGAATTAGATGCTCAATTGATTTATAAATTCATAACTTGAATAAATAATAATGTTTTAATTCTAGAGATTAAACTTTTAAAATAAGAATTCTATTAAATACAATTTTTGCTCAATTAAAGTTTTTTTATGCTTGAATTAAGCAAAATTAACCAATTGGTGAAGGTAGCGGGAGTCTTCTGAAGGAATGCTGTGCAGAATCCGTGTCCGGAATTAAATTATTTTATTTTCTTTTAGCCAATTTCTTCCATCAATACTTATAAAAAATAGTTCTCTTTTGTATGCTTCACTTCTTGATGCAAATTCTTCAAAATAAATTGGTTTTCATGGTCGTAAAGGTGATGTGAATTTTACTTTTCCTTTATTATGTTCAACCATGCGTTTTTCTAAATCCGAGGTCGAGCCATAATAATGTTTATCAGCTTTCTCACTATGTAAAATTTAAGTATAATACATTTATAAAGCTTTTTAGAAAAGATAAAGTTTGGTGGAGGTGGCGGGAGTCGAACCCGCGTCCGAAATTATAAAACCATGAACATACTACGCACATATTTTGTCTTTTGATCACGCTTAAAAAAGCTCCGGCAAACAGGATCTTTTCAAGCATCTCCGGTTATTGTTTCGCCTCCCCTACCCGGATGCTCGGTTCAGCTATCGTACCAAACGGCGTTCTTTTAAATCCCGGTACGCGAGGACTTAAAGAACGGCTACCTTTTAATTAGGCAGCTAGAGCGAAATTATTTTCGTCAGTTATTTTTTTTACCCGCGTTTTACGTGTCTCAGGTGAACACGATGCGCAGTTCATCATCTTACTAATCCCGTCGAAGCCAATTTCACCCCCATAATTATTTTTAATGAGGTTTGAGAATTTTGGCAGCCGAAGTTAAATTTGAAACAAACAAAATTTTATCTTTTAAGTAGAGAGAATAAAATTACTATTTTTTCCAAATTACATCGGGTAGATTTTGAACTTTATTTTCGTAACGTGAAAGAACAAATAATAAATCTGAAAGTCTGTTTAAATATACAATTATAATATCATTAATTTCAACTTGTTTGCTTAGTGAAACTGCAAATCTTTCAGCTCTTCTGCAAACCGTGCGAGCCAAATGCAAATAACTTGCACTTTTTGATCCGCCCGGTAAAATGAAATTTCTTAAAGGTTCAAGCTGAGATTCGTACTTATCAATTTCAGATTCCAGAAATTCAATAGGATCTTTTACCAATCTTAATCCGTTAAACTTTTCATTCTTTTCGGAAATTGGAGTTGCCAGATCCGCGCCGATTGTAAAAAGATCATTTTGAATTTTTTGTAATAATTCTTTTACAGGGCTTTCAGAAATTTCACTTATTACAATTCCTATAACAGAATTTAACTCGTCAATAGTTCCGTAAGTTACAATTCTTAAATTATCTTTGGAAACTTTTTCGCCGTCAACTAATCTTGTTTCGCCTTTATCACCGGTTCGCGTGTAAATTTTCATATTCCGTTTGCCGAATTATTTGTTGAAATTTGAATTTCATTCATGTCATTATCAATAAAAGTAAAATGATTTTTTTCCTTTAAAAATTCATTTCTAATTATTGCCAAGCCTTTGGTTTTATTTTTCAAAGGATCTTTTGCAATCGAAGTAATTTCGCCAATCTGCTCGTTTTCAATTTCAATTTTGAACGGTAATTCATTTATAACGGGTTCTTCAGAAAATTCAATCTTTACTAAATTCTTCTGAACTTTTTGATATGCATCCAATCTTGCAATAACCTCCTGACCGATGTAGCATCCTTTTGAAAAACTAACTTCATTTATTAAATTAATTTCATGCGGATTGTAAGCATCGTTAATTTCATTTGGCGCAGCAGGAATTCCATTCTGAATTCTGAAAATTTCAAAGGCATTTTCACCTGCAGGTTTGAAATCAAAAACACTTTTTTGTTCTAAAAGATTTGTGAAAAAATTCTTTTTGTGCTGAATATTTCCGAGTACAAAAAATTTGGTTGTTTCAAATTCTTTAATTTTGCAAAGAAAGAATGCCGTACTTTCGTAACTTACAGCTTTAACGTCAAAATCTTTAAGTGAACTTACCGAATCACCAAACATCAGAGTTAAAAATGATTCAGATTGCGGTCCGTAAAATTCAAATGCAAAATACAATTTTGATGCGTCAATAGTTTTAATATCTTCCGCAATTATGTATTTGTTCAGCCAGCCGTAAAGTTTTTTAAAATTTTCACGGCTTCCGATAAGTAATTGTTTTTCGCCAAGATTAATATAAAATGTTCTGTCAATAATTCTGCCTTTATCGGTAGTGAAAAGTGTAAATACAGAGCTGTTTTGCTGAATATTTTTTATTGAATTTGTACTGACTCTATGAAGATAATCAATAGTATCGCTTCCTTTAAGTTCAATAATTCCGGAGCTGCCAAAATCCCTTATGGCAACTCCGTGAATTAATGTATCGTATTCTGTTTTAATATCTTCATAAACTTTTACTGTACAATTGTTCTCGTCAAATTGTAAATTTTTGTATATGGTCTTTAAGTGATCAATAAATCCGCAGTCATTTATTTCTGTCATTCGTTCTCCCGTATTATTACAATTTGATTGCTTTCATTTTTCATGAAGATTAATATTTATTTTTTCAAGCCGGCAATTTCATCAAGAAAATATGCAGAGCTTAAAATTCCCAATTTAAAGTGATTCAAATTAAAATGTTCATTTGGTGAATGAAGATTTTCGCTGTTTAATCCCAATCCCATTAAAATTGCCGGAGCTTTTAATTGTTTAACAAAATGCACTATTACAGGAATTGAACCGCCTTCGCGCATAAAAACAGTTTTCTTACCGAAAGCTTTTTCCATTGCTTTTGCCGCTGCCTGCATTGCTTCATTTTCAAGCGGAGTAATTACAGGATAGCCGCCGTGCAAAGCTTTTACTTCAACTTTTACGCTTTTCGGTGCAATTTCTTTAATATATTTTGTAAATAATTTTTCGATCTTTTTTGGATCTTGATCCGGAACAAGACGCATACTGATTTTTGCAGATGCTTTTGAAGGGATTACTGTTTTTGCACCTTCACCTGTAAATCCGCCCCAAATTCCGTTGCAATCCAAAGTAGGACGTGCCCACAATCTTTCTAAAGTTGAAAATCCGCTTTCGCCATGTAATTCTTTTACTTGCAATTCTTTTGCGAAATTTTTATCGCTGAAATTCAAATTCTTTATATTATCTCTTTCTTTTTTTGTTAACGCAAGTACATCATCATAAAATCCGGGAATTGTTATTTTACCTTTTTTATCATGAAGTTTTGCAATCATTTGGGAAAGAATATTTATAGGATTTGCAACCGCGCCGCCGAAACTTCCGGAATGAAGATCGCGATTTGGTCCGGTTACTTCAATTTCCATGTAGGCCAATCCGCGTAATCCGTAAGTAATTGAAGGAACTCCTTCTTCATATAAAGATGTATCTGAAACCAGAACAGCATCGGCTTTTAGTAATTTTTGATTTTCTTTAATGAATTTTTCAAGATTTGTGCTTCCTATTTCCTCTTCGCCTTCAATTAAAAATTTAACATTAACAGGCAGTTTGCCGTTTGTTTTCAAATATGCTTCAACGCTTTTTACATGTACGTAAAGTTGACCTTTATCATCAGTTGCACCGCGAGCCCATATTTTGCCGTCTTCAATTACAGGTTCAAACGGTGGATTTTTCCAAAGTTCAATTGGATCAACCGGCTGAACATCGTAATGTCCGTAAATTAAAATTGTAGGTTTTCCCGGAGCGCTAAGCCATTCACCATAAACTATGGGATGACCTTTGGTTTTATGAACTTTAACTTTTTTTAAGCCGGCATCAGTTAATTTTTGCGCAACAAATTTTGCTGCTTCCATCATATCATTATTTTTTTCGGGAAGCGTACTTATACTTTGTATTCTCAAAAAATCTTTCAGTTCATCAATGTAGCGATCGTAATTTTCATTGATAAAATTAACTACATTTTCCACATCTAACCTCTTTGTTTATTAAGATTTGTATATTTGAAAGTAAGTTTTTTTATGTCCGGCATTTTTTAATTGATAACTTTACTTAATATCAACTATATTAAACTATTAAAAAATTTGAAATATCACAAAAATTTAAAGATTTTTGAATTCAAAATTATAAGATAAAAATTAAAATTTTTTAGATGTTATGATCCTTTTTAAATATATTTTGCGAAATCACGCAGGTCCGTTTTTCTTTTCACTGCTTACTTTGATCTTTATTTTTCTGTTCAACTTTTTAACGAAGTTTGCGGATAGACTTGTAGGTAAAGGTTTAGGAATGTGGATCATTGTAAAATTGATCCTTTATAATTTGGCTTGGATGGTTGTACTTGTTGTTCCAATGAGTGTGCTGGTTGCAACTTTGATGGCTTACGGAAACATGTCTGCCAATAATGAAATTGCCATAATGAAAGCTTCGGGAATAAGCGTTTATAAAATGATCATGCCGCCTTTTGTGGCAAGTATAGTTATCTGTATTTTGCTTATTATTTTCAATAACAGCATTTATCCTGATGCAAATCATGCAGCAAGAATCTTACTTCAGGATGTTTCAAATAAAAAACCGACTTTATCTTTAGTACCCGGATTGTTTTCCCAGGAAATTCCGAACTATTCAATTCTGGCTAGAAAAGTTGACAGCGAATCAAATTTGCTTGAAGGTGTTACAATTTACGATCATTCAAATCCTTCACAATTAAACGTTGTTACAGCGGAAAAAGGAAAATTATATTTTTCAGGAGATCAAAGGAAATTAATTCTAGATCTTTACACCGGGGAAATTCATGAGAATGATCAGAACGATAAAAATGTTTACAGAAAACTTGTTTTTGACAGACATAAAATTGCGTTGAACGCAGATCAATTTTCTTTTCAGCAGTCAACTCCCGGCGGTATGCGAGGCGATAGAGAATTAAGCGCATCAGACATGCTTGTAATTGTTGATAGTTTAGAACGAATCAGAGATGATTATAATTCTCAGCTTGCTAAAAATATAAATTTATATTTCATAAGCGACAGCATTGCAAAATCCCGTTCAGATCAAATAAATTTAAGTGATGATGTTTTACTTTACAAAGTTAAAGATAGGGCTACTTCCGCAAAGAGCGTTATAAATTCTTATTTAATGAATTTGAGAGCCAACAAAGAAAATATAAATCGTTACATGGTTGAAGTTCACAAAAAATATTCTATCCCCGTTGCCTGCATAATTTTTATTTTGATCGGCGCGCCGCTTGGAATTATGACACGAAAAGGCGGAATGGGAGTTGCTGCAGGAATAAGTATTTTGTTCTTTTTGGTTTACTGGGCATTTTTGATTGGCGGTGAAAAATTGGCTGATAGAGGTTTACTTTCACCTTTTTGGGGAATGTGGAGTGCAAATTTTGTTCTAGGGATTTTCGGAGTTTTAATTACGGTAAAATCAGCACGTGAACGCGTAACATTAAACTTAAATTTTTTAGGAAAATTATTGCCGAAGCAGTTCAGATCTTCGGAAGAAGAAATTGAAAATGAGAATAGTTGACAGATATTTTGTAAAACAATTTTTGCAAGTAATTCTTTTTGCAATTTTTGCATTTGTTATAATTTTCGTGATCGTAGATCTTATGGAAAATCTTGATGATTTTATAGATCAAAATGTAAGTAACGCAAAAATTTTTGAATATTACCTTTATTTTATTCCGGAAATTGTGCGGCTTGTAACTCCGGTTTCGGTATTTTTGGCAAGTCTTTTCACAGTTGGTAAAATGGCAAATTTAAATGAACTTACCGCAATAAAAGTCGCAGGCGTAAGTTTATACAGAATCATGCTGCCCTTTTTAATTACTGCTTTTCTGGTCAGTTTATTTTCCATTTATTTCGGCGGATATATTGTTCCCCTTGCAAATAAAGGAAAAGTTGCAATCGAAGTAAACGATATGAAAAAAAATATTGTTTATGCAGGCAATAATATATTTTTTCAGGATAGCCGCAACAGGATCGTAAATATTTCTTTTTTTGATACACAAAACAATACCGGAACAAAAATCGGAATTCAGGAATACGACAGATCCGATCCAACAAAAATGCGTTCCAGAATTGATGCTGAAAGAATGCAATATGACAGCACTCACAAAGTTTGGCATCTTTACGGCGGAATAAAAAGAGAATTTTATAACACTGAAGAAATCGCTGAAAGATTTGACAGAAAAACGTTGGATTATCTGAATTTTTCACCTAAAGACGTAATTCAAAAACAGCGTAAACCTGAAGAAATGACCTTATCTGAACTTAAAAGTTTTTACGAAGAACAAGCCCGTACAGGCAACGACCCTACCAGAACTTTGATCGAATATCATTCACGTTATGCTTATGCAATGGCGAGTTTTGTGGTTGTGTTTTTGGGACTTCCAATGGCTGCAAGTAAAAGACGCGGCGGTTTGGCTTTGCAATTTGGAATAAGCTTATTATTTACTTTTGTTTACTTAGGCTTTATGAAAATAAGCCAGGCTTTCGGCAAAAACGGGGTTATGGATCCTTTGCTTACAGCCTGGTTTGCAAATTTAATATTTATTGCCGGAGCAATAATCAATATTTTCAGAATTCAGAAATAGATTTGCGGAATTTAAAACTTCCAAAGTGTGCCGATTGATAAAGCAACTCT
>CBDUBH010000065.1:0-20357 GCA_965365345.1 uncultured Melioribacteraceae bacterium | reverse complement strand
TCTAAAAAAGGCAAAATTAATTTTAACTGAACATTTCTTAAAATGGCTAACGGCGTGCAGTTAACCCGCAGCCAAACTTTTTAGATTACGATCAATTATTTAGAAATTTAAAATAGCAGAACATGAAAATTAGCCGAAAATATTTGGCTGTCGGGTTGAACTGCTGGTTAGCCATTTATTTTAAACTTTGCTGAAATTTTAGATTAACTTTTTATGAAACTTTTGTTTTGCTGATAATTTAATTTTGCCAACGAATTTTAAATTACAAAAAAAGGAAATTTGAAAAAGCGAAAACTTAAATTTTTGAAAATAAATTTTGAATTGAATTTGAAACTAAAATTAATTTAAGAATTTAAATTTTTGAAAACTTAGAATTACAAAATTTGGTTTGATGACAAAATTTATTTTGACTTAGAAAATTTGTAAAACGATTTTTTGAGAAATCAGAAAATTATTTTTTGCTGAAATTTTTATTTGAAAGAATTTAGTTTAACGGAAATTTAGTTTTGTGAAATTTGAGTTTTGAAATAAAGAAAAATAATTTTTCCAAATGACTTAGTTTTAAAAATTTTTAAACTTTTGAAAAACTTCGCTTTTAAAAATTTAATTAACAAAACTTTTTAACAAGCCGAATTTACTTTTCCCAAATTAAAGCAAAAATTAATTTTACCAGATTTTACGAAATGGCTAACGGCTTGCAGTTAACCCACAGCCAAAACTTTGTTGTAAAATTTTTATTAATTAAGAATTTAAAGTTTGCAGTAACCGAAATTCGCCTATTTAATTTGGCTGTCGGGTTGAACTGCTGGTTAGGTGTTTTTTTAATAACATTATGGATAGTATTCTTTAACAAGAAATCTAATTTTCTCTGAATCAAAATTCTTGAAATATTCCGCCTTTGTTATTGTATATAATGAATTTAACCTCATTGATTCTGGTAATTCTCGTGGAAATTGTTCATCAAATGGAAACAACTGCGGAAAGACAATTTCAACAATACCATCACTTACATCTACATTTCTTGAATTAAAATCTATTATTCCATCAGGTTTATTTTCTCCACTCACAGATTTTTTATCCAAATCAAAATATTCGATGAAAGGTTTATTCATATAAATATCTACATATTCACCATCTTTATTCTTTACTGATATCTGAATATCTGTTCTATAACAGAGTCCATAATTAGAAGAAATCCTATATACATTTTTCAATTTCCTCACCCATGCTTCTTTCATATCAGGAACTAAATCTTTTGGCTTAATTAATTTTAACATTATTTCTGAAACAGGTTCATTGCTTACAAACTCTTCTAAAAATTCACCGTAAGTTATATCATCATAATCTTCATAAGTCGGACCTTCTATTCTATAAGCTACTGCTATTGCCTCATCATTTAATACTGGGAACTTTAATTTTATATATCCCGCAAAAGGATCAAATTCATAGTCCTTACCTTGATTTAACAAATAGAAATTATGTTGATACAGATACTTCCAATTTTCTTCATCTTGTGGCACTGGCCTCTCTCTATATTCCTTCTCATAAATGTTGCCATATTTCTTTGCTTTTATATTAAAGAAGCTTCTTGCTGAGATTTTTGTTCTTTGGCTAACTAGATTTGTTTGTGCTGCATACCATACTTGACAACTCTTTATTTTATAAAAAGAGATGCTATCATCATTTATTGATTCACTAGAATTATATATTTTTGAGAATATACTTTCTCCATTTGTTGTATCAAAATAAACTTCATCAAGAAAATAATATCCTTCCATGTAGTCCATTGCTGAAAAATAACTGTAAGTAGTGTTTACCTTCGGGTTTTCAGGTTCAACTGTTTTATCACATGAAGAAATCAAAAATGAAATACAAAGAATAAAACTTATTAAAATATTTTTTTTGATTTGAATTTCCATCTATCCCTCAAAAGTATTTTTACACCTAACCTATAATTATACAACAGATACGATGATTTTTCCTGAATTGCAATTGAATATTATGCATCAGAATTTGTTGAATAATACCTAAGTCTTAATTTATTTAAATTTGATTAATTATTCTGCTAACTTATTATTTTCCAATTACTTTTGCAAAAAAATATTTTTGAACAAAATTGCTGTTATTTTAAAAATTTTGTTCGATAATATGAAATTCATAAATGAATATTATTAATCAAAATAATTTTACAAAAATAACTCTTGATTTCTTAGATGCAAAAACCCAAACTTATCGATCAGATTTCTCATCACATGAGAAGACTTCATTACAGCCAAAGAACAATCGAAGTTTATATCAATTGGATAAAAAAATTTATCATCTTTAATAATAAAACTCATCCTGAAAATCTTTCTGAAATTGAAGTTTCAAAGTTTTTAACTCATTTAGCCGTTGAAAAAAATGTTTCAGCATCAACTCAAAATCAGGCACTTAATGCTTTAGTTTTTTTGTATAAAGAAATTTTGAAAAAAGAGATCGGCTTAATTGATATTAAAAGAGCCAGAAAAACAAATCATCTTCCGGTCGTTTTTTCTAAAAATGAAGTTAAAAAAATATTAAGCTTGCTCGATGGTCAGCTTTTTTTAATTGTAAGTCTTCTTTACGGCAGCGGATTAAGATTATCTGAAGCATTAAGAATTAGGATCAAGGATATTGATTTTGATTACAGACAGCTTATCGTTCGTGATGGCAAAGGCGCAAAAGACCGCGTTACAATGCTTCCGGAAAGTTTAGTTGAAAATTTGAAAAAGCAGATTGAAAAAGTTAAAATTATTCATCAAAATGATCTTAAAGAAGGTAACGGTGAAACCACTCTTCCCTTTGCGCTTAAAGAAAAATATCCCAATGCCGCTAAAGAATTTTCCTGGCAGTATGTTTTTATATCAGATAAATTAACTTTCGATGAAAAATCAAATAAATATCAAAGATTTCACGTTCACGAAATATCAGTGCAAAGATCTGTAAAAGATGCAATTAAAAAAGCAGGAATCACAAAGCCGGGAAGTCCACATAGTTTTCGCCACTCATTTGCCACGCACTTGCTTGAATCCGGCTATGATATCAGAACCGTTCAAGAATTGCTTGGTCATAAAGATGTTAGAACTACAATGATCTATACTCATGTTTTGAATAAAGGCGGGTTCGGTGTAAGAAGTCCTTTGGATTAAATTCTTTGGATAAAAACTAATACTGAATTATAAAATTAAAGTTTTTCCAAAGCTTCGCCAAGGTCAGTCACATTAATTTAAGATTGAATATCTTTAATTATGGACAAACAACTCTTATTTTTAATTAAAAATATAATTATACTATTAATAAAACGCACGAAAATCGAACTTGTGACAGAAAAAAATAATTTAATTTATTTTTTTCATTCATATACATTTAAATATTTTAGTTTTGCCGATTCTCGGAAAATAAAATTAAAATAATTGTGTTTATTGAAGTTTTTTTTGAAGTGTAAATTTTAAAAATGTGAATAATCTTGATGTGTAATTAATAAATGAATTGGGAAAACTTAATCAATTAGCAGAAAATTTCAAGACTTTTAAATCGAAATATTAAACTTCCTTTTATTAAAGATTAATAAGAAATTTTAAATGTTGATTGAATTGTATTTTTATAATGAACCGGTTATTTAAAATTATCCTTGTAAATAAATCAACTTGAAATTTAATGCGATCAAGTGATAGTTATTTAAGCAGATAAATTCAAATTTTGAATTTTCTGAAATTATACAGTGCAAACCAATCAAATTAGGATCTTAAAATTTATTTAGAATTATTAATTTCTAAACCAATCTGTTTCGCTTGCGAGGCAAAATCTCTGGCTCCCCAACGTTTTTTAATTTTACCATCTTCAATAATAAACCATTCCATTGCTATTAACTCATATGATTTACCTGTAGGTTTATTTCCCTGAAATTCCCCTTTAAAAGTTCCTGTTTCAGTGTATCTTACAGCTACTTTATTTCCTTCAGAAATTATGTCCTCAATTTTAAGCTGCATTCCGAGTCCTAAAATTAGCTGTTTCCAAATTGGAGTTATCTTATCCATTAATCCTCTGCCAAATACTCCCTGAATCTCTGCATCTTCTGAAAAGAGTGATCTTAACTGATCTAAATCTCCTGAATTAAATGCATTTACATATTCATTTACTATTGTAATGTTCTCTTTGTTTTCCATCTTTTTCTCTAAATTGTTAATTAATTTTTTTTCTGAAAATTATCTTCAACAGAATTTTATCCGTATAATTAATTTCGCCATAAAAAATTGTTAACTATAAAATGCACGTCATTTTATTAAATAATTTAAATTTATCTTTTCTTTATGCAATGATTTATTTCAGGTAATTTTAGGATTAAAAAATTGTCCAGTAGTTTCATTAATAAAAAAAAGACTGTAAGAAATTTCTTACAGCCTTTTGAATTTTGTATTGGGGATTTTTTGATTAATCGGGAAACTCAGATTTTATTGATCTCGTCTAATTCTTCAACAAGAAGTACTTTATCAAGATCAAGAAGAATAATTAATCTGTCTTCAAGCTTTGCAATCGAAGTAATGTATTTTGAATTTACTCCGCTTGTAATCTCAGGTGGCGCTTCGATAATTCCGCTTGGAATTCTTAATACTTCATTTACTCCATCAACTAAAAACCCTGTGACCTTTCCGTTCAATTCAACTACAATAATTCGCGTATCCTTATCGGATTGTCTTTTCGCTAAACCTAAACGCTCTCTTAAAGAAACAACCGGAATAACCCTTCCTCTTAAATTTATTATTCCTTCTACAAATGATGGCGCATTCGGGATTGAGGTAATTTGAGCCATTCTGATTATTTCTTGTACTTTCAAAATATCAATTGCGAATTCTTCTTTCCCAACTGAAAAGCTGACTAATTGCAGCAACTCTGATGTTTCATTTGTTTCTTTTGACATTTTTATTCTCTAAAGTTTTATTTCACTTAATTTAATTGATGTCTTTTAGCATTCACTGAAGTTAAATTATTTGAACTGCCGGCATATTTTTGATTCGAAGTATTCAGCTTAAATTTGCTTACCATTTGCTGAAGATTTACCGTCAAATTGCTTAAGTCTTCAGCTGCTCTTGCTATTTGTTCGGTTCCGGCAGCCGATTGCTGAGTAACTGAAGATACTCCTTCGATATTTTTAGATATCTGTTCAGCTGTTGCTGATTGTTCCTCACTAGCTGCTGCAACTTGAGCCACCACATCATTTACTCTTTTTATTTCAAGCATGATCTCTTGAAGAACTTGTGAAACTTCTTCTGTTAATTTCATTCCATCTTCAACGGCAGATTTTGCAACTACCATTGAATTATCGGCTTCTTTTGCCTCATATTGAATTGCTTTAATTGTGTCAGCTATTTCTTTTGTTGCTTTTGTTGTACGCTCCGCAAGTTTTCTAACTTCATCAGCTACAACGGCAAATCCGCGTCCCTGTTCACCTGCGCGGGCTGCTTCAATTGCTGCATTTAATGCTAAAAGATTTGTCTGATCTGCAATATCATCAATTACTTGTGTAATTTCACCTATCTGATCTGATTTATTTGAAAGCGATGCGATTATTTTCGCTGTCTGCTGAGCAGATTGAACTATTTTATTAATTCCTTCTTTTGTATCGTTAACTTTAACAGATCCCTTTTCAGCTGCCTGACTAGCTTTTTTTGACATTCCAGCTGCTTCATTCAGATTTTGTGTTGTTTCCAAAATTGTTTTTGTCATTTCTTCAACGGCTGCGGCAATTTCTGAAGTCTGCTGGGTTTGTTCATGTGCTCCGGCTGCCATTTCTTCTGATGATGATGAAATTTCATTTGCTGATGATGCCGTTGCATCAACTGCGCCATTTACCGATTCAACAGTTGTTCTAATATTTGTAACAGCTTTATTGAATCCGTCATAAAGTCTGCCGATGTCATCTTTCTTTTCAGCAGTTAAGCATATTGTTAAATCTCCATTTGCGAATTTTTCCATTTCACTAAGTAGTTTATTAACGCTGTCGCTTAAATATATTTCCTGTTCTTTGGAAATCTTTTCAGCGCTTTCTGCTTTTTGTGCGGCTTCTGTTGCTGCCAATGCTTTTTCATCAGCTTCTTTTAATAAACTTTTTATATTGCTAACCATTTTATTAAAAGCTTCAGCCAGCATTCCAAGTTCATCTTTATTCGGAATATTAACGCTTGCATTTGTATTACCTGAAGAAACTTCAATTGCTTTTTCTTTAATATCAATGATCGGTTTGATCATTGTTCTTGAAAAATATAACCACGAAAAAAACGTACTTAAAAGTGATACTATAAATATTATCATCAGTGCTTCAATAGTTTTTGAATATTCTGCTTCATTCAAGATTTGAACATCGCGGACATGATTTTCAACTATTTCTGTTAATTTATTTATATTTTCTCTCGAAGCATCAAATTTATTCAGAAGCTCGTCCTCTTTTTGTTCTCTGTAAACCGGATCCAGTGAAGGATTATTAATATATTCATTTATGAAATTATCACTTGCGTTTTTCCAATTTGAATATTCTTTTTCAAAATTTGCAATTATTTCTTTTTCTTTATCGGTTTCCGCAATCGCTTTATATTTTTCCCATCTCTCGTTTACTTGCATTAAATTTGTTTTGTATTCTTCATGGTATTCCGTGATCTTATTTATGTGACTTATCTCGGTAAGTTTCTCTTTTGCAATTAATGCCTGATGCAAATCACGGTCCAGCTGAAGCAGGTAATTAATTGATGGCAAACTTACATCTGAAAAATCGACCAAAGATTTATTTTGATCTGACATATTTGACCAGGCAGTATAGGAAATTATCAAAACCAGAAGTGTCACAAAAATAAATATTACAGCAAATTTTGTTTTCAATCCAAGTTTATATAAAAAATTCTTCATTATTATACCTCGTAACTATTTAATTTAACCTTGTTAATGTTTTAATCTTTTTCTGTAAAATTTAATATCTTATTTGAAGTTCAATTATAAATCTATCCGGATTTTCATTTCCGTTTTTATAATCATACAATTCATAATTGGCTCTTAATTGCGCGTAGCTTATTTTTGCAAATTGCAGCGATAGACCGGCAGTGATTTTTTCTATTTCATCATTTGATAACGATTTATTCGGTTCATATCTTTCGTATCTTATTGCTGGCATTATGTGTGATATCATAGATTTATCAAAAGCAAAATCATAGATTGCACCGATAAAAAAAGCATTTGAAGTAACATCTTGTGTTGAAAGTTCATTCAGCTTTTGTCCGTATTCGCCATTTATTGAAAATTTGGATATTTCATACTCAGCGCCAAAATTGAACATGTGAAGATCATTTCCCATTGATTTGCCGCCATAGTAATTTGCTGATAACCCCAAACTTTCAAACGGATGAACCATTCCCCGCAAAGAATAATTTAAGGTCTTATCGTTTTCAGCTTTATTTTGTCCTGATCCATTAAACAATCCGGCTTTTATTTCAACCGGTAATTTTATTTCAGGCTTGTATGAAACCATAAATCCGATGTCTCTTAAAGCAGGTGCAACAGCGGTTGTAAAAGGACGGTTTACAAAATCAATATCGGCTCCTGATCTAAGATTATCAGTGCTGAACGGAACTTTGAATTGACCAAGTGTAAAAGCTAGTGATTTAGATGGAGCTATTGTTGCTTCGGCATCCAAAAGATAATCTGAAAAGCTGGCTGAAGCTGAAGTAATTACATTTGTGCTGTCAATAATTTTGCTTGTGCTTTGAAATTTTCCTAATCTTGTAAAATCAACTAAAACCTTAAATCCGGCATATTCATTTACATTTCCTTTTATGCCGAGTCTTGCATTCTTAATTAAAAATTCTTGTTTATCATTTAAAAGATCCGCTTGATACCAGTTTTTAAAATACCCGAAAACTTTAAGTGAATTTTGAGGTTTTTCTTGAGCTATAGAACTTGAAATCAAGATAATTACAAATAGTAAAATTTTACGCATAGGTGTCCTTTAATTTAATAAGCCTATTATCGGAAGAAATTCAATGTTTTATAGACTAAATCTTTTATAAGAATAAAATAATTTTATGGATTTTTTATATTTTCATCCAAACTTAATTTCCATTTTATCTTTTCTTTCGAGGATATTTCTTTGCTTTGATATTCAGATGCCCTGATGGATCTATTGATTTCTAAACGTTTGAGGGAAAATTTTCCTAATTGAAGATTTGAAATAAGAATATTCTTGTGTTAAAAAATCACAAGTTCCTTGATATCAAATTCATTCAGAAATGTTCAAGTAAATGTGGGAAGGTTTCGAAAAGATTAAACAGGAATTTTAATTATTGAAAAAGGAAATCAAATGATTTCCTTTTTATTTCGATATCAGGATAAAATTCTAACTTGCGGCTTGATCATCAATTATTTTTATATTTTTTTATGCGGGAATTTGGCTGAGATCAAATTATAATAATCACAATTTCAATTAATGCTTTGTTTATTTATAACGGCAAAGTAAAATAAAAAGTAGATCCTTTGCCGGGTTCACTTTTAACCCAGATCTTACCTGAATGATTTTCGACTATTCTTTTGCATAATGCTAATCCTATTCCGGTCCCTTCGTATTCGCTTCTGTCATGTAGTCTTTGAAACATTTTGAATATTTTTTCAAAAAACATTTCATCAATTCCAATTCCGTTATCTGTTATACTGAAAATATATTTACCGGATTCTTTTTTAACATCCAAAAAAATCTCCGGGGAATTTGTGCTTCTGTATTTAATCGCGTTACTTATTAGATTCTGAAACAAAACGGAAAGCTGAACCCTGTCACCAAAAATTTTAGGGAAACCCGTATAACTTATATTTGCTCCGCTTTCCTCAATAGATAGTTTAAGATTATACAATACCTCAGAAACAATTTCATTTAGATCAATCTGAAAAATATTTCTTTTTGAATTTATTACTCTTGAATAGTTTAACAGATCTCTGATTAAATTCTGCATTCTTCCGGATGATTCATTTATAAAATCGAAATACTGCTTTGCGTTTTCATCAAGAATATCTGAATGTTTCTTTATCAGCAGTTTTGAATAACTGTTAATCATTCTTACCGGTTCTTGAAGATCGTGAGAAGCCAAATAGGCAAACTGTTCAAGATCGGTATTTGACCGCTTTAATTCATTGATGATCTTTTTATTTTCTTCTAATGATTTTTTTAGCGATACGTTGCTTGAAAGAAGGTCTGAAATTATCTGAGCAAACTTGGTATAGAAATCCATAGCGGTTTTAACTTTTTCCCTGCTCCAACGCGGTACTTGTTTTAGGGCTGTTAAATATTCATCTTTGTCAAATCCGTGTTTATCAGCTTGCTTAATAAACATTTCATCGTCAATTTCTTCATCATCATAAAAAAACTGACCTAAAAATAAATTGCCTACGTGCTTGTCACAAACAAAAATCGGTGTTGCTATATCCCACATATTATTTTTGCATTTGTAGCTGGCAAATTCACCTCTTTTAATATTAAGTGACAAATATGTGTCGCTTTCAAGGCAATTTTTGCAAGTTTCCTTATTTACTCTGTGAAATTTTGTACATATATCCTGCCATCCTTTAGAAACTAAAACTTCTCCGTGAAGATCAAGTATTGCCATTGCCCCGGCACCGGTTAGAGAAAAAAAGTCATCCATTAAACTTTGAATTGCCTTTACATCCAGAATCTCTTTTAATTCGATTTTATCAATTCCATTTGCCTGTTCATCTTCTTTCACAAAAAAACTTTCCAAGGCGGAAGCAGCAGATTTATTATTTATTAAAAATTGTTTATTTTCCAAAATTTCGTTTTTATCTTTCACTTTTTATTCCTCCTATTTTTAATAGGATTTTACTCATATTTTAAGTTGAGAAATATCAGTTAATTTTAATAAATAAAACATATAATTAAAAATACACCACTAACAAAATCTTACTAATATTAACATTTTAATTTTATAATAAATAATCTTTATGGGAATTTCGTTTAAAGTTTTACTTTTTCTGGAAATTTGTTTAATTGTAATTTCAACTTCCATTTTTATAAAGCAAAAAATTTTAAATATTCAGGAAAAACTATGAAAAAAAGGGCTTCCATTTTAACTGCTTTTCTTTTACTTATGTCAGTTTGGATCTACATGTCGATTGTTTCTAACGGAAATGTAAGAAGTGTTGAATTTATTTCGATTTTTGCCATTGGTGCTTTATCCGGAGTTTTACTTACCCAACTGTTCAGCAGATTTATTCCGGGTAATGGCAAATAAATAATTTAAATGAATTATATAGATTATTTAAAGTGAATTGGACAGACGAAAATTCTGCTAATCTGCCGCAGAAAAAAATCTAATTTCACGGAATTAATACTATCGGATTTGAAACATTATAAGATTCTTCTTTTTGTTTGATGTTAACTGCTTTTAGCTCGGTGCTTTTTGCTTTTATAATGCCTGTGAATATCAGAATCTTTGCAGGATTTATATATTAAACATCTCCTATAAGCCTGACTTGGATTAATATTTATTATAAAAAGAAAGTCAGTTATTACCTGAATAACAATACTTTTCAAAATTTGAAATAAATCAAAATAAACTTCTGATCTTAATTGAACGTTAAGTTTGTTAATTAAGTAATTTTAATTTCAATAAATTAGCTTTTAAACCTATAAAGCTAATTTCGCATAAACCGGAAGATGATCGGAAATTTCAGCATTTAATCTTTTATATTCACGGGTATAAATACCATTCATCGTGAAAATGTAATCTAATCGCATAATAGGAAAATTGGTTCGAAATGTTGCACCGGGAATTCCTCCAACTTCTAAAGCTGTATCTTGTGCGATTCTCCTGATATTCTTTATTACCTTAGAATTTGGAGAAGCGTTAAAATCACCCCCGAATATGACGGGTCCTTCCAGTTTATTTAAGAATTTTACTAAAAAATCAGATTCTATTTTCTGCTGCATTGCAAGGTAATTTCCCCATTTAATTTGTTCTTTTAACGAATTATTCTTTGGTCTTCCTGCAATAAGTCTTGCGGAAATTACATTTATAATTATAGAATCCAGTTTAACTTTTGCATAAAGAAATGAACGCTTCGGATTTAAATGAAGTTTTTCTATATCATTCGATCCGCTTAAGGATGCTTGATGAGTTGGAAGTTCAATTTCTTTATATGATAAAACCGGCAGTTTACTTAAAATAGCAGATTCCCCATTTCTGCCGTGAATAATTTCATAGCATTCCAATAAAAACTCAAACCCGGCTTTTTCATTATCGTGTAGAACATTTTCATTAAGCAAAACAATATCAGCGTCAATTTTACTTAAGAATTCAGCAACATTTTGAACACCTTTAGAATAATAGCGAACATTGGAAGTAATTACGGTTATTTCCTTACTCGAATTAAAAGCAACAGGATTACCGCCATAATTCTTTCCTAAAGAATAATCGCCATCAATTATCAAGTAAGGAATAAAAACAAATAACAGTAAAAGCATTAACTTTAACTTTTTTGTAAAATAGAAAATCCCGGAAGCAAAAAATGCCGGAATTATCAGCCACATCGAGGGAATATAACCAACCGCCATTATTATTGAATGATCTATACTAAATCCGGTAATTTCAGAATATGATATAATAGAAATTATCAGGATAATAAGGAAAAATAAATATGCTAATTGGCAAATTATTATTTTCAGCGTTTTTACAAAAAACTTAAAGGCATTGCTCATTATTCTACATTTCCGGTATTTGTAAATCAATTTTATTTGAGATCTACAATCAATATTCTAAAAGAAAATATTTAACCTGCAAGGCAAAAGAATTTAGTGTAAGATCAGTAATTCGAAAGTTTGAAAAAGCAGAAAGTTCACAAATGCTTATAGAGTTTAACAAAGAAAATTGCCGGGCTATTTTTAAAGGGCGTGAACTACCTCGTTTTTATAATTTCGGCTTTTTTCTTTTTAAGTTGGATTAAAAGAGATAACAGGTTTTAAACTCCATAGTAATATAATGGAGATAATCAAAAACAAAGAAATATTTAAAACAAAAAACCCCAAAAACATTTAATTTTTGAGGTTTTTTAGAGCTGGTGATGGGACTCGAACCCGCAACCTGCTGATTACAAATAAACCGGTTTTCTTCAATTATAAACCAAATTCGCAACATTTAACCCATGTGTACAGGGACTTGTACAGTAAGCTTTTATTAACAATGATTAAATTATTTACTTAACTAAATATAGCATTTTATAGTAAGTTGCAACAGCCTTTCATATTTGAAATGTTATATCTGGTTGATTTAATTACACAAGGGAAAAAGCACTATAGGGGCAATAAGGTTACGTGTTAGTTGAAATCTTGAATTATGACTAGAGTACAATTTTGGATTTTTAGTTTTGCAATAGGTTTATCTTTTATACTATACGTTTCTTTATATCGCAAATCAGTTTGATATAAAAAGTCGAAAAGTGAACTTTCCTTCTTTAACTAAATTAGATAATTTGTACAGATAATTACTCATTGAAAATGGTTTCATATTATTTTATCTTAATGTATCAAATATGAAAAAAAGAAAAACTATATATAAGCTTACAGCTATTCTGCTGACTGTAATTTACTTGCATTTCTTTTTTATGTCCCCGTTTTTTCATTATCATTCGGATGAAGGGACACTAGAAAATGAAAGTATTTTACAGCACTCGCATTTTGCTAGCTATTTATTAAATGGCAATCAAGTTGAAACTGGTTCTCATTTAGAAGACAGCAATGAACATGAACACTTTTTTAAGTCAAATCATATAAATGTTATTCTTCCCGGCAGAGATTTGCTTGTATCTGCTGTTTTTCTTTTTCACTACTCTGTAACTTTAGAACCTTCTTCCCAAGAAGAAACTAAAACCCAATTTTTAAGCGTTGTATCTTATCCATCCAAAGAATTGTGGGAGAGGTACGTCCATACTGCAACTAACACTTCACCGCCAAAGGCATAACTCTTAACCTATAATTTAACTAATCAATAAATTTTACTAATCATTCGGAGGAATCGTGAGACTAATACGTCTCGTGATTGTGTTTTCTATTATTCCGTTAGGACTAATAAAGGCACAACCTAATTTAACTTTACAAGAAGCCTTAAGGCTCGGTTATGAAAATAATATAGAATTAAAAAGGCAGTCTTCAATTATTGATTATGCAGAGATTGACCTGAAATCTGCCACAACGCCTCCTAATCCGGAATTCTCATATTCCCGTGAGGATTTAGATGCTGATGAAATTGAATATAATGAGTGGAGTGCTTTAGGCTCACTACCAGTAAACTTTCTGTGGGAGAATTGGAGCAACCGCACTTCCAAAAGTAAAGCGCTTGAAGCACGCAGATTATATTACAATAATCTCAAATGGAGTATCTCATCAGAGATAAGAAAAACTTATTCCCTACTTCAGCATTATTCACAGCTATATGAAAATCTCGAGTATGCAGTTAATGAGATTAGCAAATTGTCTGAGGCTGCAAAGCATAGATTATCTGAAGGTGACATTTCAGAATATGAATCCAGGAGAATTTTGCTTGAAGTGAGTAAGTTGAAAATCACATTAAAAAACGCACAGCTTCAAAAAATAAGCTATGAGAATAGCCTCAAGATCTTAACCGGAATAGATGCTTCCGAAAATATTCTCATTGATACGCTGAAACAGAAATTTGAAATCAATATATCAAAAGAAGAGATAATGGATTTATCTCTTAAAAACAGAAGCGACTTAAAAGCACTTCAACTAACAGTTGAAAGCGGAAACTCCTTAATCTCACACAATAAACTTAAAGCTATTCCGCAGATAAATTTGTCTGCCGGATACAAGTCACAGTCCGACAATCTCAAAGGGACGGTATTTCAGATTGGTTTTGAAATCCCGATATTCAACCGTAACCAAAGAGAAACTGAAATTTCAAGGCTTGAAGTCAATCAAAATAAGAATGAACTCGCTTACCTTAGAAATAAAATAAGAGCTGAAGCGGCAGAAACTTATGAAAGGTACATGATAAATAAAAACTTGGATGACGAGAGAAAAGATTTCCGGCTAAAGGATCTTTTTGAAACGGCTGCTTATTCATACGGTCAAGGCGAAACTACATTAGTTGAATTTCTTGATGGTGTTAACGCTTTTATTGACGGAATGCTGATAAACAGTGAAACAGAAACAAGCTATATTAAAAGCTATTACGAGCTTGAGCAAGCTATAGAAACATCCATTAACGAAATATGAAAATATTAAACCCAGGTAATAACTATGTATAAATTCATCAATAAGCTAATTCTATTTTCTTTATTTGTATTACTTGCCGGCTGTTCGCATGACCATGAACATGAAACCGGCGAAGAGCACGGCCATGAGCACGGAAGCTCATCAGTTACAATGTGGAGCGATTCAACAGAAATATTCATGGAATATCCGGCTTTAGTTGCCGGCAAGGAAGCGAAGTTCTTGATCCACCTATCTGATATGAAAGATTTCGGAGCGGTTACTGAAGGAACCCTCAAGATCGATTTCGTAAATACAAACGGCGGTAAATTCACTGTAACGGAGGATAAACCCGCAAGAGCCGGTATCTACACGCCAACTGTGACGTTTAATAATGCCGGAATTTACAAAATGATATTAACTCTCAGCGGCAAACAAGCATCTGATCGAATTGAAATAGATAATATAAAGGTCTACTCAACTGAAGCAGAACTTCCGCACGGTGAAGAAGAAGGCTCATCAATTTCATTTTTGAAAGAACAGCAGTGGAAAATAGACTTTGCCACTGAGCCCGCTCTTGTTCGTAAATTGCAAGGCTCAATTAAAGTAACCGGTGAAATACTTGCAAAGCCGGAAAATCACTCCAAGGTTGTGTCCCCACTTTCCGGAATAGTTTTATCAAAGGACAATTCAAATCTGAAATCATTAGGTTCTTTTGTACGAAGAGGCGAAACGCTTTTATATATTTCGCCAGCAGCTGATGCCGGTAGTAATATTCAGAAAGTTAAAAGTGATTATTTGCTTTCTAAATCAGAATATGAAAGAGTTAAAAATCTCTTTGAGAAGAAGGCAGTATCGCAAAAACGTCTTGATGAAGCAAAGTTTGATTTTGAATCAAAACAAGCAAGCTATAACTCTTTGGCAGAACAGATCAAGTTTACAGAGGACGGCTACAGTATAACCAGCCCGATTGACGGCTATATTGAAAACATAAGCTTTAAATTAGGCGATCAAATCACTGCCGGTCAAGAGTTATTCACGGTAATAAATCCAAGCAGACTCATACTGCAAGCAAATGTGCCAACCATAAGTTTCGAAGAAGCGAACAATTCGAAAAATGCATCGTTTAAGGTTGAAGGCTTGGAAGATGAATATAGTATTACTTCACTTAACGGTAAAAAGCTTTCGATAGGAGCCGTCATAAACCGCAATAACAGAACTGTTCCGGTATATTATGAATTCAGTAACCCTCAGAATAAAATCAAAGTAGGAATGTATGCGGAGGTGTTCATAAAGGTCAGTGAACCGGCTGATTATCTCACCATTCCTGTAAGTGCAATAGTTGATGAAGATGGACTTCGTACAGCTTACATACAGCTTGAAGGCGAGGCATTTGAAAAAAGAATTCTCAAGACCGGTATGGTTGATAAAGGTTACATCCAAGTTCTTGAAGGTCTAAAGGAAGGTGAAAGAATAGTAACAAATGGAGCCTATCAGGTAAGGCTTGCAGCTTTATCTCCAGAAAGTGCAATCGGGCACGGGCACGTACACTAAAGTTTAAGAGGAGTAACAATGTTAGATAAATTAATCCAGTTCTCACTTCAAAAAAGATTAGTAGTATTGATCACTGCTTTGTTGCTTTTGTTAGTGGGAAGTTATATTGCTGTTGATCTGCCGGTAGATGTATTCCCCGATTTAACCGCACCGACAGTTACTGTCATGACTGAAGCCCATGGCATGGCTGCAGAAGAAGTGGAAGCTTTGGTAACGTTTCCAATTGAGACTGCTGTCAACGGTGCTACCGATGTAAGGCGGGTCAGATCGTCAAGTTCTGCCGGATTTTCAATTGTATGGGTAGAGTTTGATTGGGGAACAGATATATTTTTAGCACGTCAGATTGTAAACGAAAAACTTCAAACTGCTGCAGCGGCGCTTCCTAAAGGTGTTGATAATCCGGTACTTGCACCGATTTCTTCTATTATGGGAGAAATTATGCTTATAGGATTAAGCATTGATGAAAAAAACAATCAAGATAACTTAACTGAAATGGAGTTAAGAACCATTGCAGATTTTGAAATAAGAAGAAGGCTACTTTCTATTAATGGTGTTTCGCAAGTAATACCGATAGGAGGAATGGTTAAACAATACCAGATACTGATTTCACCGGAGAAATTAGCCTCATATGGCATTACTCTTAATCAAGTGATGAAAGCAGCAGAAGAATCAAATGAGAATTCTTCGGGCGGTTCATATATGGATGCCGGGAGTGAATATCTAATCCGCGGAATCGGACGCGTACAAACAATTGAGGATATTTCCAACAGCATTGTAGCAGTAAAGGACAGAGTTCCGGTTTTGATCAGAGATGTTGCTGATGTTAAGATCGGCCCGGGTATAAAGTTCGGTGACGGCTCTGCAAATGCAAAACCGGCAGTGATTCTAACAGTGCAAAAGCAGCCTCAGACAAATACAATTGAGCTAACTGAAAGAATAGAGACAACGTTAAATGAAATTCAGAGGACACTTCCAAAAGGTGTAATAATAAACTCAAATATCTTTAAACAATCTGATTTTATTTCAACATCAATTGATAATGTAATAGATGCTTTGCGTGACGGTTCGATTCTGGTAGTTATTGTTATATTTCTTTTCCTTTGGAATTTCAGAACCACATTCATCTCAATGACGGCAATTCCTCTCTCCTTAATTATAACGATCATTGTCTTCCAGCTTTTTGATATAATGATTAACACGATGACCTTAGGCGGTATGGCAATTGCTATAGGCGCACTTGTGGACGATGCAATTATAGATGTTGAGAATGTATTCAGACGATTGAAGGAAAATCAACACAGACCGGAGAGTGAAAGAGTAAGCCCGATTACAGTAATTTATGAAGCTTCAAAAGAGATCCGTGCACCGATGGTAAATGCTACTTTGATTATAGTAATTGTATTTCTGCCGCTATTTTTCTTGAGCGGAGTTGAAGGAAGACTTTTAAGGCCAATGGGTTATGCGTATGTAACTTCAATATTTGCTTCTCTTCTAGTTGCTCTTACAGTAACCCCGGTACTTTCGTATTACCTTCTGCCGAAAGCAGATTTCATGAAAAAAGAAGGGGATGCATGGTTAGTCAGCAAGCTTAAATCAGCCTACAGCAGAACACTTAAATATACATTGGCGCATTCAAAAACAGTTCTTATCTCTGCAGTCATACTACTTTTGCTAACAATTGCAATTATACCTTTTTTAGGACGGTCATTTCTCCCGGAATTCAATGAAGGTTCTTTGACATTGAGCTTAGTTACTCTTCCGGGTACTTCGTTAGAAGAAGCGAACAAAATAGGCAATCTTGCAGAAGAAATAATTCTTTCGCATCCGGAGGTTAAATCAACAGCCAGAAGAACCGGAAGAGCAGAATTAGATGAACATGCTCAAGGAGTAAACGGAGCAGAGCTTGATGTCCGCTTTGAGCTTGACGATAACGATAAAGAGGAATTTATTACTAAGCTAAGAAATTCCTTGTCAGCGCTGCCGGGCACAAATGTAACAATCGGTCAGCCTATCGGACATAGAATTGATCACATGCTTTCCGGTACAAGAGCGAATATTGCAGTAAAGGTATTCGGAAGTGACTTACAGCAGCTTAGATCAATTGCTCATAGTGTAAAAGAAGAGATGCAGAAAGTTGAAGGTGCGGTTGATGTTGCAGTAGATCAAGAGGTTGAAGTACCTCAGACAAAAATTAAGTTTAACCGTCAAGCTATGGCGCGTTATGGTGTTACTGTCGGAGAACTTGCCGAGGCAATTGATGTTGCATTTAACGGTGAAGCAGCATCTGAGATAAGAGAAGGGCAGAATACTTTTGATCTGGTTGTAAGATTTGATGAAAATAATCGCGGCAGTATACGTAAGATACAATCAACTTTGTTTGATACTCCGCTTGGAGCAAAAGTGCCGTTAAGCCATCTTGCGGAAGTAGTAAATGAAAAAGGACCAAATAGAATAAGCCGTGAGAATGTTCAGCGAAAAATAGTAATACAATCAAATGTTTCCGGCAGTGATTTACGTAGCGTAATTGATGAAATGCAAGCTAATATTGAACGTAATATACAACTTCCGCAAGGATATTTTGTTGAGTTCGGAGGCCAGTTTGAAAGCGAGCAGCAGGCAACAAGAATCATAACTCTTTTAAGTCTGGTATCTATTGGCGCAATATTCTTAATACTTTATTTTCAATTCGGTGTGATTAAAGAATCACTGTTTATTTTGGTAAATCTGCCTTTGGCTTTAATCGGCGGAGTTTGGGCTGTTTATTTTACCGATGGAATTATTAGCGTTGCTTCTCTTGTAGGTTTTATTACGCTGTTTGGTATTGCCACAAGAAACGGAATATTGATGATCTCGCACTATAAATATCTGCTTAGGGAAGGAAAGCCTTTCACTGAGGCGATAACACAAGGATCATTAGAAAGGTTAAATCCAATTCTAATGACTGCTATTACAGCAGCACTGGCGCTCGTGCCTTTGGCTTTGGGTAGCAGCGAACCCGGGAAAGAAATTGAAGCGCCGATGGCAATAGTAATTCTAGGGGGACTATTAACATCCACTGCATTAAACATGATCGTTATTCCAAGCTTATTCTATAAATTTGGTAAGGAGAAGTAAACAATGCTTTATTACATCATTAAAGTTGTAATATCGGCCGTTTTAATTGTTGCAGTTTCGGAATTATCAAAGAGGAGTTCACTAATGGGAGGCATTTTTGCCTCCGTTCCTCTTGTCTCAGTGCTTGCAATGATATGGTTGTATGTTGAAACACAAGATGTAGAAAAAATATCCAGATTCTCAACCAGTGTCTTTTGGATGGTAATCCCTTCGCTTTCAATGTTCATTTTACTGCCGATATTTATTCGACTAAAAATGGGTTTTTATCCCTCGCTGATAATTTCTATATTTGTAATGATAGTCTTCTATTATTTAATGGTGTATATCCTAGGAAAGTTTGGTGTAAACTTATAAAATTCAATTTGAGGTGCTTATGCCATTTACAACCGAAGAGTTCTTAAGCGTCTTTGAGTCCTATAATACTGCTGTCTTTCCCTTGCAGATAGTTTTTAATCTACTGGCATTAGCGGCTATTTTCCTTGTTATAAAAACTAATGATTTAAGCAGCAAGCTAATCAGCGGAATATTATCGTTTCTGTGGTTATGGATAGGAATCGTTTATCATATTATCTACTTTACTTCAATCAATAAAGCAGCCTACCTTTTCGGTGCCGTTTATATTATTCAAGCAGTGATATTCTTTTATGCCGGAGTCATTAAAGATCGTTTTGATTTCAAACTGAAGAAAAACTGGATCGAAATCGTCGGTTGGATTTTCATAGCTTACGCACTTATAATCTATCCGGTACTTGGTTTCAATTTCGGTCACGGATACCCTAAGCAACCCACATTCGGACTTCCTTGCCCGACAACGATATTTACATTCGGAATTCTGCTTTTTAATACCGGTTATATAAAATGGTACTATGTATTGATTCCGCTGTTGTGGTCTTTGCTTGGTGTTTCAGCAGCATTGCAATTAGGCATCTTTGAAGATTTAGGTCTTCTTGTTGCAGGAGTTTTGGGATTTATTCTGATACTGTTACTTAATCGTAAAAGCGATGAATCCAAGTTCATGAAAGTAACTTAAGTCGATCGCTAGAGATTTATTTCCCGAAGCTTGCCGGAGGCATTATGAATCGGAGTGGTCATAAAGTGAAGTCGATGGGCACTAGCGAAGCAGTTTTTGAATTTACCTTTTGTTCCTATTATCCTCTTTGTATTTTAAGCAATCGTGCATTTATTGCGACTATAACTGTACTTGCCGACATTAAAACAGCACCAAGCGCTGGACTTAATAAAATTCCCATTTTGTAAAGGATTCCTGCTGCAAGCGGAATTGCAACAACGTTATATCCGGTTGCCCACCAAAGATTCTGAATCATTTTTTGATAAGTTGACCTTGAAAGTTCAATGATGGCAGCAACATCATTAGGATTATTTTTGATTAAAATCACATCTGCGGTTTCAACCGCCACAT
>CBDUBH010000064.1:0-20374 GCA_965365345.1 uncultured Melioribacteraceae bacterium | reverse complement strand
TGAAGCTGCCGCGATATAAAATTCAACGCCTTCGGCAACTTTTTTACCTTTCAAAATATTTGCTGCTTCGGAAATATCTTCAACTCTTGAGTTTACGCAAGATACCAAATATGCCTTGTTAATTTTTACATCTTTATTTCTTATTTCAGAAATTGCAGTCATTGTTTTTACAGTATTCGGGCCCGAAATAAACGGCTCAATTGAATTTAGATCAATTGAAATTTCTTTTGCATAAAAAGCATTTTCATCAGCTTTCGGAACATTATTTTGTAATTCTGAAATTGTTTTTTCATTTATTCTCGGATGAATTCCTTTTCCATCAGAATCAGAATCTACGCCTTCTAATCCGCGTTGTTTTATATATTCATTTCTTTTTTGAAGCCATGAAATTGTAACTTCATCAATAGGGAAAAGCCCGACTAATGCTCCCCATTCGGTTGTCATATTTGCAATTGAAAGTCTTTCATCAATGGTTAAATTCTGAATTCCGCTTCCTGTAAATTCTATCGCATGATTCAGAACTTCATCTTTATTAAAAAATCCGCAAAGTGCAATTATAACATCTTTTCCAGTAACACCTGATTTTAATTTTCCTTTAAGCTCAACTTTTGCAACCGGCGGAATTTGCCACCAGGTTTTTCCCGTAGCCCAAATTGCGGCTGCATCAGTTCGAACAATTGGAGTACCCAAACATCCCAATCCGCCGTACATATTTGCATGACTATCTGATGCGACTACCATTTTTCCGGGAAAAGCATAACCTTCTTCGCACATAATTTGATGTCCAATTCCGCGTCCTGCCGGATAAAAATCTGCGCCCATTGATTTTGCAAACTCTTCAATCTTTTTATATTTCTCTAA
The DNA here is from genome assembly GCA_965365345.1 of uncultured Melioribacteraceae bacterium. Lineage (GTDB taxonomy): Bacteria > Bacteroidota > Ignavibacteria > Ignavibacteriales > SURF-24 > CBDUBH01. The sequence goes on along the minus strand of CBDUBH010000064.1, from coordinate 19,513 downwards.
ATTTTTTTCGGATTTATCTTGAACATTATGATCGAGAGTAATTACGACTTGTCTTGGATTTGCGAGTTTTGTTGCGCCGATACTTTTAAACTTTGGAATTACCGCGCCGGTATTATCGTGCGTCATTACATGAGCGGGCTGAATCATAATATAATCGCCGCTTTTAACTTTTTGATTTTCTGAAATATCTATTGCAAATTTTTGTGCGATCTTTTCAATTAAATTTTGTGCCATTTTGAAATCCTGAAATTAAATTTCAAATTTATCTTTTATTTAAACGGTTCAAAGCTAACAAAATCAGCATGATGAACAATAATTGATTCAACTGTTCTCATTCCTAAATCGCCTTCTTTTGAATGCGTTGCAATTATATGCTGAACTTCCGGCGGAATTCCGAAACGATCAACAATTCCAACTCCGGAAAACGGATGGCGCAAAAGTTTTCCCATATCACTGGTTTTTAATTTTCCATCAATAATTTCATATTCCAAAAGTTTTCCGATATCGATTAAAATTGCTCCCGCAATTAAATAATCCATATTGATTTTAATTGAATCACCGAAATTGTTTTTCATTATTTTTGCGATTTCAACTGATAATTGAACGGCTGTTCGTTTATGATTCATGAAAGAAACAGAGCAATCTTTTATAAGAAGTGAAAAGGGAATAGTTTGAAGATCATCAATTGATAGAACACTTTGCTCGATTGCGTAAATCCAGCATTGTAAAACTTTTTCGCGGAGTTCCTGATTTTCTATCCAATTAATTTCAGGCCAAATTTCTAAAACTTTTTCGCGCATAAATTCTCCGGATTAAAAACATGAGAAAATTATAAATCGTCATTCCGGCTTGCCCGGAATCTTTTCTATAAATTCAGTAAATAAATATTGAAGCTTCACTTTAAATCCTCTCCCTTACTTAGGGAGAGGAGAGAATAAATTTACAATTTTGCAATTATTGCATCGGTCATTTCTTGTGTAGTACAAGCGCCTTTTTCAAATACATCTGCGCCGCCGCGTAATTTCATCATATCGTAAGTTTTTACTTTTCCTTCTTCAACTACTTCTGCAATCGCTTTTCTGATTCTGTCAGCTTTTTCATTTTCTTTTATATGATCAAGCATCATGCACGCGCTTAAAATCATAGCGATCGGATTTACAATACTTGGATTCAATTCTTGATATTTTGGAGCCGATCCGTGAGTTGGTTCAAATACTGCAACTTCATCACCGATATTAGCACTGCATGCAAATCCTAATCCGCCGACAAGTCCGGCAAACCCGTCACTTATAATATCACCGAACATATTTTCAGCAACTATAACTCCGTAAGTTTCCGGATTTTTTGTTAGCCACATCATTTGTGCATCTATATTTGTGTCCCACAAATCAATTCCGGGATAATTTTTTGAAATTTCCTGAGCCAATTTTAACATCATTCCGGAAGTTTCTCTTAACACATTCGGCTTTTCGCAAACTGTTACATTTTTATAACCGTATTTTTTAGCGTATTCAAAAGCTGCAGTAATAATTCTTTTGGAAGTATTACGTGTAACAATTCTTGTGGAAATTGCCATATCTTCGCTTTTTACATCTTTAAAGAATTTCATTTTGGAATGAGTTTCCAAAGCTTCGCGGACTTGCTGCGGTGGATTAGTCCATTCAACTCCGGCGTAAAGTCCCTCTGTATTTTGTCTGAAAATTACTGCATTTATTAACGGTTCAACATATCCGCCTTTTCCGTCTTTTAAAATAAAGTTTAAAGGATTTCCTTTAAAAGATTGACAAGGACGAATGCAAATATCAAGATTAAATTTTTGGCGCAAGCCGACAATTGGTGAAAAATAAGTAAAACCTTTTCCCTTTAATTCAGGATTTAATTCTTTATCTGCGGCATCTTTCGGCTTGCTTGTAATTGCGCCGAAAAGTCCGATTTTATGTTTTTCTAAAAGATCAATTGTTCTTTGAGGTAGTGCGTTTCCTTCCGAGCACCAAAAATCCCAACCAATATCACCGTGAATATATTCTGCTTCAAAACCTGCTGCTTTCAAAACTCTGATTGCTTCCGGAAGTACGGTTTTCCCGATTCCGTCGCCGGGCATGGCTACGATTGTTCTCATAAAAATCCTCTAAAAATGAATTGTGAAAAGAAATTTGCATATAAATTATGTAAATTAAAATTGCTTAGCAAGTAAATCACAGACGCTAAAATCAAGCTGAATTTAAAAAGTAATAGCAAATCAATCAATTTTGTAAATCTAATAAAAAAATAATACATTAAGGTTTTATTTTTTAAGAAAAACCGGACTCAAAATGAAAGAAATTAAATTTATTCTTTTCGTACTTTTTGCAATTTTTATTATTGGCTGCTCAGAAAATTCAACAGAACCTGTGAAAGATGAAAATACGGATCCACAATTCCCAATGTTTCCTTTAAATTTGCCTGAGTTACAATCTCAAAATTCTGATTATCAAGACTTAAAAAATGTTGCAAATGTTTTAAAGCAAAATCATGAGTTTCCATGGAATGTGATGAAAATTTATCAACCAAAGAAAAATGGAAATCTTTGGACAAGAACTTTCTTGATGGGAGATTTTACTGCGGTTCTAACAGTTGAAAGAAAAGAAAATGAAGATTTATGGACATTAGTTCTGAATGGAACAGATGATAACTCGAATATAACCTATTATAATTATTTGGAAAGAGAAATTCATGTTGAAAATTCCGGAAGCAAAATATCATCAAAATTATATGAAGAAAATTCATCAAAAATTTGGGCAACCATTGATTTTGAAAAGCTAAGTGATAATTCCTGGGAAGGAAATGTAAATTTTATTGGAATTCAGAGAATAGAATTTAAACAAAATAAAAATAAATCCGGTGAATTACTGATTCACGGAGTTTATAATACTCCCGATTTGATAACATATAAATCATTTTGGAATGAAACAGGAAATGGCGAAGTTTGGAAATATGATGATTCCGGAAATGAAATTTATCACGGTGCTTGGTAATTTTGATCTGATTTTTACCGCCTCAAATTTTGGGGCGTTTTTTATTTTAAAATGCATAATCAATTTGAATTGAAAATCTGCTTTCCAAATTACCGTCAATTTCATTTTGCCCGGAACTTAAAAATTTTTCATCCGGTTTATAATTCTCGGAATATTTTAAATAAATATTGAAATTTTTCACCGGTTGAATTCTTGAATATAAAAATTGTTTTGTGCCTTTTCCGAAATATTGACCTACGGAAAATACACCCGGCAAATCGCGTTCATATTCGTAAATTCTGGTAAAGAACGAATCAGTTTGATAAAAAATAATTTTTCCGCCAATAGTAAAAATATTTTTTGAATATAAAATTTCCTGCGAAATTGAAAATCCGTTTTCCTTAATACCGGAAAAATCACGGGAAAAATTTGAAAAGTTTACGCGGCTTTTTAAAAGTAATGCTTTAGTAATTTGACTTGAAAAACCCAATTTTATTTGTCTGAAATTCCTGGAACCATTTACATATTTATTATCAATAATTTCGGTAAAGGGCATTGAACTTTGGCTGAATTGCAAAAGTAGATTTGAATTCTTCAAAACATCTTTTTCAAAATTAAAATAAAATTTTGAAGTAGTATTATGAAACAGATCATTAACTTCAGGCAAAATATTTTCTTTGATTTGCATAGCAGCAGAAAATCTACCCAAATTACTTTTCACAATTAAAGAATTACTGAATATTGATTCATTATTCAAATTTGAAAGTGAGTTTGAATAAGAATGAAAAGAGAAAAAGGAATTTTCTATTCTGCTGTATCGGAAATTATATTCAATATCTTTACTGAACAAAATTGAAAATGAATTAAAGAAAGCAAAGTTGTTATTTTGGTTTGCAATTTCACCGGTGAAATAAAACTTTTTGAAATTTGAACTGAAAGCAAGAGAGAAAATTCGGTTAGTTTTTCCGAACTCAAAATTCTTATCATAAAAGTTTTCGGAAAATAATATTGAAAGATTTGTTGATTTTGAAAATCCGTAATTTGCAGCAATTCCATATGTGCTTTCATCAAGAATATTTTTTCTTGAAATTTCAGATGAGCTTCTATGATAACCATCATTTTTAATACTTGAAATTACATTATTAACCGAATCAAATCTAACATCATATTGATTTTTAGAAGCAAAGAGAATGAAAGAAAATTTTCCGGCATCGAAATTTAATCCAATTCCGCGAAGCATTTTATTTTCATGTGAAGAAGTATTTTTTGCGATCCTGAAATTATTTCTTAAGTAAGTTGAAGGCAATGCCGGCGATGAAAAATAGTAAGGTGAATAGTAAGCCAATCCGCTTCCGAATTTAATATAGAAATCGCCAATCAATATTTTATTGATAAAGGAAAAATCATTTACAGCAAAATGAAAACTTGAAAAATCTGTATGAGATATTTCACCCGGATCCTTTTCAATTAATAATCCTGCTTCGTATTTTGAAAAAACGTTCATTAAAATTCTGTTATACGATTTTAGATTATCACCTTGATAATAGCTGCTTTTATATCCTTTTGCTTTCTGAATCGTTTTATAAATTCTGCTGCGGAAATTTAATTTTAATTTTTGCTTTTTAGTTTTTGTTTTTATTAAAGATATTTTTTCCTGTTCAAGTGAAATATAATTTTTTATTAGATTGAAATTTTCAGCGCCGATGACTGCTCTCAATTCATTTAAAGAAAATATTTTCCCAGTTCTTATTCGGTAATCGAAAATTTGTTCTGCAAGTTGTAATTCCATAAATGGAATTGTAAGAAGATCTTGCACCGAAGCCTCATTAACATTGACCGGATTTGATCTCAGTTCTTCAAGGAGTTCAGCAAAATTATTTTCTTCATCAATTAATTCAACATCGGAAAGTTCATGATCGGGAAGTTCAAATTCTGTAAACTCAAAAAGATTTTCACTTTCGTTTTCCAGAATTAGTGAATCTGACTGAGCAAAATTCTCATTTGAAATAATCATTATTATTAAAAATGATATGTATAAAAATGAATTCCTGATCATCATTCAAAAATAATTCTTAAATCAGTCATATGTGAAAATCCTAAATATGCATTGCGAACAAGCGCGTAATTCAAATTAAATTTATCAACAAAAATTCCGAGTCCCGCAGAAAAATTTTCCGGATTATCAGAAATTCCACTTCTAAGTGAAATTGCTTTTATAATTCTGTAATCAAATCCCAATCTCGGTGAAAATTCTTTATCGGTTTCTTTTTCAATCGATCCTGAAATAACAAAATCAGATCTTTTAAATGAAATTCCTAAGACAATAAAAGAGGGAATTTGATTTTTGTAATTTCCGAAAGTTGCGCGATTTAAATTTTCATAATAAAAACCAAGTGAAAAATTTTCATTCAATTTTGAAATTGCGCCAAAGTTTAGCGAAAGGGAATTATCACTACCATAATTTGATATTTTAATATTATTCAGTGAAAGCGTAAAACCCAATGAAATATTTTCCGCCAAAATTTTCGAAACTCCTGCTGTAATTTTGCTTTCATTGTATAGATCAAATCCGAATGATGAAATTCCGATTGCACCGGAAAAATCTTTAACCGGAAAAGCAAATGCTGCTGAACCGGATTTCAATTCGCTTAAACCGAAAGCGCCGGGTGAGTAGAAAATGCCAAATTCATATCGATGGATATCTGAGAGTTTTGCCGGATTTATAAAAACTGAAAAGGCATCACTTTGTGCTGAAATATTGCTATTTGCAGTTGAATTTTGTTTTGCTCCGTTCAAAAATTGCGCATTAATTGAACCATACGAAACTAAAATCAAAATTAAGATGTATAATTTCATTATAAAAAGTTAACTTACTTAATAAAAATGAGTTTAACTATATGAATTTATATTATTGATTTTTATATTTTAAATCAATAAAACAATTTGATTGAGGAAAAAATGAAACTGCTTATAATAATTCTGCTTTTGCCGGTAATGATCTATTCGCAGGAACTTGACGCAAAAGTTACGGTCAATTTTGAAAAATTGCCTTCTGTTAACCGGGATCTTTTAGCCGGATTTGCAACTGCCATTGAAGATTATTTGAACAAAAACAGATTTACAGATCAGCAGTGGGATTATCCGAAGATCAAATGTAATTTCAATATTTTTTTTACAAATGCAACTGATGAAACTAATTATTCAGCTCAAGTAAATATTACAAGCATAAGACCGGTTGAAAAAAGCAGAAATGCTTCGCCGATGTTGAATATTTTGGATAACAGTTGGACATTTACTTTTCAACGCGGACAAAGCATGAATTATAATCCTTCATTATTTGATCCGCTGACAAGTTTTTTGAATTTCTATGCTTACTTAATAATTGGATATGATTTTGATTCTTACAATCCTTTATCCGGAACTCCTTTTTACGAGCGTGCGCTAAATATTTCGGCTTTAGGACAGAGCAGTTCTAATTCATTAGGATGGGACAGAACAAGTTCAGTTTACAACCGCAAGGCAATTATTGAAGATTTGCTTAACGAAAAATACAGAGCTTTCAGAGAAGGATTTTTTGAATATCATTATAACGGATTGGATCTTTATACCACCGATAAAAATCTTGCACAGGAAAATATGGCAAAGTTAGTAAGAAATTTGGATGGAATAAGATCAAGAATTGATGTTAGAGGAGTTTTGCTTAGAGTTTTCTTTGATACAAAAAGCGGTGAAATTATTAATTATCTGGATGATTATCAGGGAAAAATTGATGTGTTCAATGCGTTAAAAAGAGTTGATCCAACGCATTTAGCAAAATATGATGAAGCTTTGAATGAATAAATGTTTAACAAAAAAGCCCTGAAAATTAAGGGCTTTTTTGTTATAAATACTATCTGCAAGTTTTGATTCAAAAATTAATTATTTCAAAATATTGAAATTAAATTCCCAAATCGTAAACTCTGTATCTTTTATATTCTTCGCCGTTCATAAGAACAATTCCTCTGCGCATCATTTCGTTATCTTCCAGAATCCAGCTTGCTTCACCTAGTTTAATTCCTAATTTTGCGGCACGGTTAACAATTTCCCAATAAAATAATGAATCCAATCCTTTCTTTTGAAATTCAGGTATCAATCCTAAAGTTATAATTCTTGCCCAGCTGATTTCTTTTTTCTTTGTAAAAAGTTTAAGAAAATTGAATGGGAATAATTTTCCGTTCATTTGTTTAAAAACTTGATTATAATCAAGCATAACAAATGCAAAGCCTACAAGCTGATCATTAATTTTTCCGAAAAGAACCAGTGAAGGTTCAACAATTTGTTTAAGATCAACAGCCATTGCGTCAATTTCTTCATCGGTCAAAGGAACAAATCCCCAATTCGGCGCCCAGGCTTTATTGTAAACAAATTTAACTTTGTCTAATTCGCCTTTAAGATCTTTCATATTTAATTGCGAAATTTCGAGTTTGTATCTTTGCTTTACAATTTCAGCGCCGCGTTTTAATTTTTCAGATTGCATTAGTTTATCATGTTCAATTTTAAATGCAAGCAGATCTTTCACTTTTTGAAATCCGTAATTTTCAAATAAGCCAATGTAATATTTTGGATTATAAGGCATTAACAATCTTGGTGAATCTTCAAAGCCATCAACAAGTAAGCCCCATTCATCATTGCTGGAAGGATTTGCAGGTCCGCGCATTGTATCCATTCCTTTTTCTTTCAACCATTTTTTTGCTGTATCAAAAAGAATATTTGCAACTTCCTGATCATTTATACATTCAAAAAATCCTACGAATCCGATTTTATCATTATGATGTTGATTGTGTAGATCATTTTTAATTGCTGCGATTCTTCCAACAAGTTCGCCGTTTTTTTCTGCAAGAAACATTTCCATTTCCGCATGTTTGAAAAACGGATTTTTATTTTTATCCAGTATCTTTTTTCTATCGGCAATTAAATGCGGTACCCAGTAAGGATCATTTTTATAAATTTTCCACGGAAATTTTATGAATTGCATCCGTTGTTTTTCGGAAATAACCGGAATGATTTTTATGCTGCTCATTTTTACCTCATAAAAAAAGGCATACTTATTTTGTATGCCTTTTGTTAAACAGAATTTTTTTATTCAACCAAGCCTAATAAACGACCGTTTTTTGTAAATGTATCAACAATGTAATCCAAATGTTCATCTTCGTGGGTTGACATATAACTTGTACGCATCATTTGTCTTCCTTGCGGTACTCCGGGAGAAATAAAAACATTAACAAAAACGCCATCATCGTAAAGCCTCTTTCCGAATTTAAATGCAAGAAGATCATCGCCAACAATTACGGGAACAATTGCTGTTCTGCTTTCAACAACATTGAATCCGGCTGCTTTTAATCCTTTTCTAACTCTGTTAGCGTTGGAGATCAATTTTTCAACTCTCCAGGGTTCTTGTTCTAAAATTTCCAAAGTTGCAATAGCTGCGGCAACTGAAGCCGGAGTTGGTGAAGCACTGAAAATTAAAGCGGGGGAATGATGTTTCAAATAATTTATAACTTTAGCTTCACCGGCAACAAATCCTCCAAGTGATGCAAAAGTTTTGCTGAACGTTCCCATTGTCATATCTATTTCATCAACTAGATCAAATTCACTTGCTGTTCCTCTACCGCCTTTACCGATTACGCCTATTGAATGTGCATCATCAATTAAAATTCTTGCGTTATATTCTTTTGCAATTTTATTTAATGTAGGAAGATCAACAATTTCGCCACCGGTACTGAAAACTCCATCACTTACAATCAATTTTGAAGCTTCCAAAGGCAATTTTTTGATCACTCTTTCAAGATCATTCATATCATTATGTTTATATCTGACAACTTCAGCGGTTGCGCCTTTTGCCATTAAATTTCCGGCAACAATACACGCATGGTTATCCCTGTCTGAAACAACATATTCACCACGTTGAACAATTGTCGGGATAATTCCTTGAGCTGCCTGATAACCTGTACTGAACATCAATACGGCTTCTTTGCCTAAAAATTTTGCAAGTTTTGCTTCAAACTCATTATGAAGATCAATTGTTCCGGTTAAATATCTTGAACCTGAGCAACCTGTTCCGTATTTTTCAATAGCTTTTATAGCTGCTTCTTTCACTCTCGGATCTGCGGTTAAACCCAAATAATTATTCGAACCTGCCATAATAACTTTCTTGCCTTGTATTTGAACTACAGGACCTTCATTTTCCTCAATTGCCCGGAAATAAGGATAAAGACCGGCAGCTTTTACCTCATCGGCTCTTGTAAATTCATATGCTTTGGTGAAGAGATCCAAAATAATCCTCCTAAGATTTTATATCGAGTGACTTTAATTTCTAAATTTTTTATCTTGTGAAAGTTTAATAAAAATATTTATTGCAAAACTATCTATTAATAATTTCAAAATCAATATGGTTTAAACTAATTATGGAAGATAAAAAAATTGCCGTTGTTACCGGCGCAAACGGATTTGTGGGGAGTCATTTAGTCGATCTTTTAATACAGGAAAATTACAAGGTAAGATGCATTACCAGAAAAAGCAGCAATTTAAAATGGCTGCAGGAAAAAGATATTGAAATTTTCGATTGCGGATTGTTTGATAAAGAAGGATTGAGAAAAGCATTTGACGGAGCAGATTATATTTACCACGTTGCCGGAGTTGTAAAATCAAAGCATCCCGATGGTTATTTTAAAGGAAATGTTGAAACTACTCGTACAATTCTTGAAACCGCCTTGGAATTTAAAGATAAATTAAAAAAGATTTTGATCGTAAGCAGTTTGACGGCAAGCGGACCATCAAAAGACGGCATTACAAAAATCACTGAGAAAGATGAATGTAATCCCATTACAACATATGGAAAAAGCAAAAGGGAACAGGAGAAAGTTGCAATTTCGTTTATGGATAAATTGCCGGTCACAATTTGCCGCGCGCCTGCTGTTTACGGCGAACGAGATACAGAGATTTTTATTTTCTTTCAAACTTTTGCAAAAGGACTGATGACTACGATCGGTTTAAAAGATAAACCGTTAAGTTTAATTCATGTTGTTGATCTTGTTAAAGGATTTTATCTTGCTGCAATAAGTGAAAGATCAGCCGGTGAAATTTATTTCATAAGTTCAAAAGAAGTATACAACTGGAAACAGATCGGGGAAATAACATCAAAAGTATTGAACAAAAAACCTTTGACTGTAAAAGTACCACATGCTGCGGTTTATATGATAGCTACTATCGCGCAATTTGTTTCGATGTTCAGTAAAAATGCCGCAACTTTAAATTTGGAAAAAGCACGAGATCTTGTTCAAAAAGCTTGGATCTGTGATACTTCAAAAGCAGTTGAACAACTTGGTTACAAACAGGAAATTTCAATTGAAGAAGGAATACGAAGAACCTGCGGCTGGTATAAAGAAATGAAATGGCTCTGATCAATTTTATTCTGAGAAAATAAAAAATGGGTTCGGCAAATTTTACAATCACCGTTTCCGAACCCAATAATTTCATCTGAAAGATTGAATTTGCTGATCAGAATTTTTACAAGTTCACATTCAAAATCTTTTCCGGAATTTTTCCAGTAAAAAATATTTTCAATTCTGGAATTTACATTTGTAGTTAAATGATCAATATGCCAGTGAATTGTTTTTTCTTTTTCTAAATGTCTTTTAATTCTGTGGGAAAAATTTTTCTGTGCACTTCCGGAATAATAATAAATTCCTTTCTTAAATTTAAATCCTTTAAATTTTACCGCTGAAATTTCAAAATCGTTTCCGGCAAAAATTTCTAAAAGATAAATTCCTTTTGAAATATTTATATCATTTAAAAAATTAATTATTCTTTGCACCTTCTTTTATCCAGGTTACAACCGCATTTACTTCCTCTGATTTGAAAGACGGATAATTCATATCAATAGGGTGTCCGGTTCTGATCTTTTGAACAAGCAAACTTCCATCGGGATCACCTGCAATTACAACAAATGAATTTCTTGTAGTGTTAAAATATGAAGTAAGAGCTAATCCGCCGGCTTTGCTCTGATCATTATGGCACCCGCTGTAATTGCATTTAAGTTCGAATAGCGGTTGCAGATTTCGAGAATAACTTACGCCGGTTGCGGGAATAGGTTCATTTATGGGATTATTTAAAACATCTTCGCAGCCAACAAAAATAATTGCAGCAAAAATTAAAACCAGAAAAAATGATATTAAATTTTTCATTATAAATTCCGAAAGATTTTATTTAAAAGATAAATGATAAATAAAATATTTCAAATGCAAAAATTATATTTAGTGAAAATACAAATCTGAAATTTCCAAAACATTAAAAGAAAATGCCGTAAAATTTTTTCATGAAAAAATCTCCGGCCATAAAAAAATATTATGAAAACTTAATAAATTATTCTACATTGAATTCAACAATTTGCGCGTATAATTTTTCTGTCAGATCATTTAAATTTTCTGTTTCAATTTTGATAGATTCAACGCTGTTGTTAAGTGAATTTGTAACACTATTTATTTTCTCAACACTTCGGCTTATATCTTCTGATGCGGCTGATTGCTGCTGACTTGCAGTTGCAACCTGATCAATTATTGCTTCAACTTCGGTTGCCGCATTAACAATTTCGCGGATGGATTCAATAGCTTTTTGAGCAATTTCTTTTTTACTTGTAACTTCTTTTTCACCTTCCTGAATCATTTTAACAGTAACGGAAGTTTCACGCTGAATCTGTTTGATCATATCGGAAATCTCTTTGGTGGCTTTTGTCGTACGTTCGGCTAGTTTCCGGACTTCATCTGCTACAACTGCAAATCCGCGTCCCTGTTCACCTGCTCTTGCTGCTTCAATCGCGGCATTTAATGCAAGTAAATTTGTCTGATCAGCAATATCATCAATCACTTGAGTTATTTCACCGATCTGATTACTGCTTTTTCCGAGTTTTGTAATTGCTGTTGCTGCTTCAGAAACAAAATCAGCGATTTTGTTCATTCCTTCAATCGTGAATTCAATATTTTCGCCGCCTTGTTTAGCAAGTACTCCTGCATTTTGTGCAGAGTGAGCCGCAGTTTGCGCATTGCTCGCATTCAAATTTATTATCGAACTCATTTCCAAAATTGCGCCTGCAACTTCTGTGGTTTGAGAAATTTGTTCTTGCGAGCCGTGCGTCATTTCATTTGTATGTTCAAGAATTTCAAGACTTGCTTTAGCTGTGGTTTTTATTGAATCTTTTACCTGAATCAACATTGAACGGATCTTTTCAATTGCTTCATTAAAACTTAGGAAAAGCTGACCAATTTCATCTTCAACATTCATTGGTTCAAGTTTAATCATAAGATTGCCGGCAGCAAATTTATTAATGCCTAGTATCATCTGTTCAACACTTTTATTCAAATAATCTTTTTGAATTTGTAATTCATTACGAATAATTTCAGATTCCGTAACTGCTTCCTGTGCTTTTTTTGCTTCTTCCTGTGCCTTTAATTCAGCTTGTTCACTTTTTGAAATTTGTTCTTCAAGTTCTTTATTCTGTTTTTCCAAAAACTTTCTTCTTGTTTTTGCTCTTGCGTAAAGCCAGTAAATAAAAGACGCGATCAAAATTAAAGCAATAGTTCTGAACCACCAGGTTGCCCAAAAAGGAGGGGTGATAACAATTTTTATCGTTTTTCCTTCTTCGTTCCAAATGCCGTCATTATTGGATGCTTTCACTTTGAAAGTGTAAGTTCCGGGATCTAAATTTGTATAGGATGCAAATCTTTTTTCGCTGTTTACAAAATTCCAATCCTCATCAAAACCTTCCATCATATAAGCGTATTTATTTTTTGCAGGTGATGAAAAATGAAGAGCGGAAAATTCAAACGAAAAAACATAATCTTTATATGATAAAACTATTTCATCAGTATTTGAAAGTGAGTTTTTTAAAATTACGTTACCGTTAATTTTCTCATTTACCATTACTGATTTGTTCAAAACTTTAAAATCGGTAAAAGCAATTTCAGGTAGATTTTTATCATCTTTAATTTCATTTGGATCAAAAGTATTTAATCCGTTTATCCCGCCGAAAAATAGTTTTCCGTTTTTTGCTCTGTAAGCCGCCCCCCAAAAAAACTGATTATTCTGCAAACCATCGCTCACATCATAATTTTTAAAAGTGTTTTCTTGGAGGTTGAATTTTGAAAGTCCGTTATTTGTACTTAACCAAAGATTTCCGCTTTCATCTTCAACAATTCCGAAAACCACATTGTTAGGCAAACCGTTTTCAACAGTATAATTTGTAAATTTACTTTCTTTTACATTGAGATTGATTAAACCGCCGCCGTAAGTTCCCAGCCAAATATTTCCACTTTTATCTTTATGAATTGCAATAATCCTGTTATCTGTAAGTGAATTATGATCGTTAGGATCATTAACGTAATTTATGATTTTAGAAATTTTAAAATCCGCTTTTGAAGAAAAAGTGATTTTACTTAATCCGCCCCAGGCTCCAACCCAAACATTCCCTTCTTTATCTTCAACAATGCAATTTGATTGAATATAATTTGATACGAGCGAATTTTTATTATCTGGATCATTCTGAATTTGCGTGAAATTATTTGTACTAGGATCAAAAACACTGATTCCTTTTTCGCCCGTTCCAACCCAGATTCTGCCGAACTCATCATCATAAATATCTTGAATTTGATTACTGCTTAAACTGTTAAAATCGCCGGGTTTATTCTTAAAAGATGTAAAAGAATTTGTTTCGTAATTGTATTTTGCGAAACCTTGTTCCCAGGTTCCAACCCAAATATTTCCGTTTCTATCAAGATGAATAGCAGAAATTTTATCGCCGGGCAAATTGTGATTCCCAGATCTGTAAATGTATCTTGTAAATTTATTAGTATTAGAATTAAAAATATTTAATCCGTTTCCGTGAGTGCCGATCCAAACATTACCGTTTTTATCTTCGCCGATCGATCTTATCAGATCGAAACTTAAACTGCCCGGATTTTCGGGATCATTTTTATAATGAACAAAATTTTTACGCTTTGTAATTTTATTTATTCCGCCATCTTTTGTCCCGATCCAAATTACACCGGTCTTATCTTCAAAGATGCTTAAAATTTCATTAAGTGAAAGACTTTTCGGATTATTGTTTTTATAATATCGAATAAAATTATTTCCGGCTTTGTTAAAAATTGCCAAACCATTTCTGGTCCCGATCCATAAATTTCCGTCAGAAGTTTCCAAAATATCCGTTACTCTGTCATCTGGCAGGGAGGTTGAAACTCCGCTTTGAAATTTATACGAAATAAAGTTATTTCCGGATTTATTGAATTTGTTCAATCCACCTTCAGTCCCGATCCACAAATTTCCTGATTTATCCTCATAAAAACAGCGAATGAAATTATTGCTTATGCTTTGCGGATTTTCCGGATCATTCAAAAATCTTTTAAAACTTTTGGTCTTTTTATTGAATAAATTTAAACCGGCATCAGTACCGACCCAAATATTTCCGGATTTATCTTCAAAAACCGCACGCACAACATTGTTGCTCAAACTATTCGGATTTTCCGGATCATGTTTGAAAGAAGTAAAATTTGAATTTTCTTTATTAAATTTATTTAAACCGTTTTCCGTGCCGATCCAAATTTCGCCATCTTTATCTTCAATTATTGAAAAAACCGTATTACTGCTCAAACTTTTCGGATCATTTTTATCGTTTATAAAATTCGTGAAATTATCTTTCGTTTCATTGTAAACACTTAATCCAACACTATTCGTACCGATCCAGATTTTGCTTGATCTGTCAATTGTTGCTGTATAAATAAAATTATCCGGAATTGAATTTTGATCAGATTTTTTATTCCGGTAAATATTGAAATTATAGCCGTCAAATTTGCTTAAACCATCTTCAGTTGCTATCCACAAAAATCCGTGCTTATCCTGAATAATTTTATTTACGGAATTATGTGAAAGTCCGTTTTCGCTTGTTAGATGAATAAAATCAATATCATTTGAAAAATTTTGTGCAAACAAAAAATTTGAAGAAACAAAAAAGGAAATAATTAAAAGAATGGAAAACTTATTTTTCATAGGTGTCATGATGAAATCCGGGTAATCTTTAATGAATTATAAATTAATATCATTATCGTTTACAATTTAAAATATTTTATAATGTAAATTAAAATTATTAAGGAATTTGAACGATTTTACAATTTTTTACAATTAGTGAGGTAAACTAAAATTTCGTTTATAAATTTCGATAATTTCTTTATTAGAAAAGCATGACAATAAGAAAAAAAATATTATTTCCCATTGCGGGATTATTTTTTGCCGTTCTGATAATAATGGCAATTGGTTCGCGTTATGCGATCCTTTCCGGCTATTTTAAACTTGAAGATGATGAAGCAAATAAAAATCTATCGCGGATTCAAAACGCTTTTTTCAATGAAATAAATTCTTTGGAAAGAACAAATCAGGATTATGCCGCTTGGGATGATACTTACATTTTTACCGAAGATCTGAATACAAATTTTGTTACTGCAAATTTTACTGACGAATCACTTTCAAATTTAAATGTAAATTCTGTTTTAATTTTTGATGAGAACGCAAAACTATTATATGTAAAGAATTTTGAATTAAATGATGATAAATATTTTCTAGCCAAAAAAATCAGAACTAAAATAATTTCCGAAAAGAAGAAAAACAAAATTAAAAGCGGAATAATTTCATTTCAAAATGAGCCGGTAATTTTTTCGGAACTGGAAATTGTAAGATCAGATAAATCCGGAAGATCGCGCGGAAAAATTGTGATGCTGCGAAAGATTGAAAATAGCGAACTCAAATCAATTTCTGATGAAGTTCAACTTCCAATAAAAATTTCTCAACTTGCAAATTCTTCCTTTTCATTAATTCCGCAATTTCATAATTTCAAAATTGAAAAAGTAAATTCCGAAATAATAAAAGGAAAAGTTTTTCTTAAAGATTTTGAAGAGCAAAATATTTTTGTGCTTCAAACTGAAATTAAAAGGGAAATTTATTCACGCGGAAAAAAATCATTGTTCCTTTTTTTTGCTGCGCTTTTTGTAATTACAATTATTTTTGCCGCCGCAATAATGTTTTTGATTGATAAATTAGTACTTGCACGAATTACAAATCTTAATGATGAAGTTGTAAAAATTGGCAGTGAAAAAGATCTTAAAAACAGAGTTCACGTTACGGGAAATGATGAGATTTCAAATTTTTCAAAAGAATTCAATGTTATGATGAACGCTTTGGAAAGCGCTCAAAATGAACTTGAAAAACGGAATGCTAATTTAAAAGAACTTTCCGGCAAATTACAACAATCCGAAATCTCTTTAAAAAAACTTAACGCAAATAAAGATAAATTCTTTTCAATTATCGGTCATGATTTAAAAGGTCCTTTCACTTCACTTTTGGGATATTCGGAAGCACTTACAAATGATATTGAAAAATTAACTGACGAACAGATCAAACAATTTTCAGAAACAATTTACAGAACATCAAAAAATATTTTCAGACTCCTGGAAAATTTATTGACGTGGTCAAGATTGCAAAGAGATGTTATAAAATTCAAAAAAGAAAAATTTCCTATCAATGAATTGATTCATCAAACCTTGGAAACATTTGAACTTAACGCCCGCGAAAAGCAAATTAAATTAATTGCTGAATGTGAAGTAGAAATTTTTGTTAATGCAGATAAAAATATGATCGAAACGGTGTTACGGAATTTGATTTCCAACGCTGTTAAATTTACGCGAAACGATGGCATTGTAAAAATTTCAATCGAAAAAAATGAAGAAAATATTCTGGTAAAAGTTGCCGATAACGGAATTGGAATTGAAGAGAAAGACCTCAATAAACTTTTCAAAATTGAAAGTAATTTTTCAAGTGAAGGTACAAATTACGAAAAAGGAACCGGACTAGGTTTGGTATTATGCAAAGATTTTGTTGATAAGCACAGCGGAAAAATCTGGGCTGAAAGTTTTCCCGGAAAGGGAAGTGAATTCAAATTCACAATACCAGTTTAATATTTTAATTTAATTAAAGATAAAATCAAAATCATTTCTCAATCTTACCAAAAAATTTATTTTAAAACATTTTTATAAAAATCATTTTAAAATCCATAAAAAAATAAAATCAAATTTATTTTCATTGATTTCAATTTATGTAGAAATATTTTATAAAGTTTCTATATTGAATATAAACAATGAAGGAGGATTGAAATGGTTTGTCCTAGATGTAATGTAAATTTGAATCAATCACAGAAGGAAAGTATTGAAATTGATTACTGTCCGCAATGCAACGGAGTTTGGCTTGACCGCGGCGAATTGGATAAAATAATTGACCGCACACACGAATATTATATTATTGATGTTGAAACTAGAGACGTAAATTCGAAAATGCAAACCGGTGACACTAACTTTAGAGCAGATGCTTCAAATGAAATTGGAGAAGATAAAGAAGGAATGGATCCAAAAAGAAGCATTGATGACACGGGAACTTTCGGCTCGCAAAATGTAAATGAAGAAGGAAAAAAGGATTATCCGAGATTTGATGAACCTTATTTCAAAAGAAACAGAAGAGCATCATTTTTAAAAGGTCTTTTTGATTTTACGGAACGTTAAATTCAAAAATTATTATTTTTAATTATATTTGGAAAATAAAAAAAGGGAAGCCGTAACCATCAAGGCTTCCCTTGGTCTTGTGAAGAATTAGGAAAACGAATTCAAAGAGAACCATCAATCTCTTTGATCGTTTTACCTAATTCGATTTATGAAAATTAATTTTCCACTTTCGTTAGTGCTTTTATTCTGAAAGCCGCCAAAAAGTAACCTGCAACTGCCAGAAAAATCAAATGGAAAAGTTCAATTTTAACATCAGAAAAATTTGCCCCCGCATTTACAATTCTGTTGAATGCATTCAAATAAGGAGTGCTTGGAATCAAATTTGAAATTGCGCGGATAAAATCCGGCATTGCTTCTTGCGGCCAGGCATAACCGGAAATTAAAAATACCGGATAAGAAGTAAATGCAATTATTTGCAGCGAAACTATTTTTCTTTTGAAAAATGAAGCAATAAATATGCAAAGGAAAATTATCGAAATTAGAAAAATAACGGTTAATAAAATTAAAGTAGCAAGACTTCCCGAAATCGAAATACCGAAAAAATTTAAATGAACACCGAAAAACAAAAATGCATAAGACGAAAAAAGTAAAAAGTAAAACGCAGATTTTCCTGTGATCGCTGAAAAAATATTTTTATCTGATTGAACATAAAGATTTTTCAAAATTCCGGCTTCTCTTTCTTTTGCAACACTTTCAGATAAACCCAGAAGTAAAGTTTGCTGTAAAATCAGGACAAGCAAACCGGGAATCAAAAAATTTCCGTAACTTTCGCTTGGATTAAATAACGGCTCAATGTTTGCGCGAATTGGCTCGATCAACCCTTTTGCCTGTTCAAATCCGTAACCTTGCGATTGATAATATTTCAAAATTATAGAAGTATTGAAAGTTTGAACAACTTCATTTACAGCTTTATTTATATCATTTGAAACCAAAAATCTTGATGTATTCAAATAAAGTTTTAGATCAGCGCCTTTATTTGATTTCAATCCCGACTCAAATTTTTGCGGAATGAAAACAATTCCCTGAACTTCACCTGAATTTATTTTTTGAACCGCGAAATTAAAATCTCCCGTAATTTCTTTTGCTTCTACAAATCTGTGAGAATCCAAATTTCTGATCAAACTTTTTGAAAGCATTGAATTATCGGCATCAACAATAATTACGGGAACATTTTCTTCGGATTTATTTATATAAACAGTGGAATAGAAAATAGAATACAGCACGGGAGAGAGAAGTATAATAACTATAAGATCGAGATCGCTAATAATTAATTTCGCTTCACGCTTTATCAAATTCATCAATATTTTCGAAAATTTAATCAAGCTAATTCTCCTTTGCCGTAAAATTCTTTTAAAGCTCTTTTTGAACTATGATTCAACGAAAAGAAAGTTCCGCTAATTGAAATTATCAGGAATAAACTCAGCTTAAAAAATTCCGGAAGAACATTTACAACCGGAGTGTTCATTTGATAAAGTTTTATAAATCCGCTTAAAAAATGTGTGAAGGGAATAATCTGAGCAAACCAATTATGAAATGCGGGCATTCCACAAAGCGGAAAAGTAAATCCGGAAAAAATAAATGCCGGAGTATTTATAAAAAGCGCGACTTCAGTTGCAAGCAATTGTTTGTGAAATATGCTTGAGATCAAAAGTGAAACAGCAAAACTTGTAATAATAAAAAATAAAAGAAAAAGGATTACTAAAATTATTTTCCCTGAAATTTCGATATTAAAAATCGGAAACAAAATTCCAATAATTCCCAATCCTGTTGAAAAATGTATAAATAAATGCGGAATGGATTTTCCGATTAAAAGTGTAAAAATATTTTTGTCTGAAATTGCAAATGCTTCGGGAAAAGTGTCGTGTGTAAATTCAGAACCTAAAACTAAAA
>CBDUBH010000063.1:0-20626 GCA_965365345.1 uncultured Melioribacteraceae bacterium | reverse complement strand
GTTCGGAAACCTGCGGGGGTACCGGCGCTGATCGCTGAGGGAGATCATTATCGTCGAGTATGCGAACCGGCACATCCTGCGGGAAGATCATCTCACGGGCCTCATCCGGCATCGAGATGCCAGCGGTTTGGAAGGCGCGTGGACATCCAATCCTACTAAATGGGATAACGGATATTGGGACATGCTTTTCAATCATGATTGGGAATTAAGAAAAAGTCCTGCCGGCGCTTGGCAATATGAACCCGTTAACATTAAAGAAGAAGATAAACCTGTTGATGCGCATGTACCAAATATGCGTAATAATCCTATGATGACAGATGCGGATATGGCTTTGAAAATAGATCCCGGTTTTAGAGAAATTTCGGAACGCTTTCACAAAGATCCTCAATATTTTTCTGAAACATTTGCAAGAGCATGGTTTAAATTGACCCATCGTGATATGGGACCAAAAAGCCGTTACCTTGGACCGGAAGTTCCCAATGAAGATCTTATCTGGCAAGATCCTGTTCCTTCTGTTGATTATAATCTGAATGAAGATGAAATTATTGAACTTAAAAAGAAAATATTAAGCAACGGTTTATCCAAAGCTGAATTAATAAATACTGCTTGGGATAGCGCAAGGACCTATCGCGGATCTGATCACAGAGGCGGCGCAAACGGCGCTAGAATAAGACTTGCACCAATGAAAGATTGGGAAGGCAATGAACCTGAACGTCTGCAAAAAGTTTTGGATGTGCTGACTGAAATTCAAGCATCGCTCGATAAAAAAATAAGCATTGCGGATCTGATCGTTCTTGGCGGCAGTGCCGCAGTTGAACTAGCCGCAAAAGATGCAGGATTTAATATCTCTGTCCCATTTACACCTGGAAGAGGTGACGCAACACAGGAAATGACGGATGTTGATTCATTTGAATTTCTTGAACCCGTTCACGATGGTTACAGAAACTGGCTTAAAAAAGATTATGCAGTTACTCCAGAAGAATTAATGCTTGACAGAACCCAACTGCTGGGATTGACTGCGCCGGAAATGACTGTGCTTGTAGGTGGAATGCGCGTTCTTGGTACAAACTACGGCGGAGCGAAACACGGTGTATTTACCGATAGGGAAGGCGTTCTGACAAATGATTTCTTCGTAAATCTTACTGATATGAATAACACCTGGAAACCTGCAGGCGAAAATCTTTACAACATTGTGGATCGCAAAACCGGAGAAACAAAGTGGACAGCTACAAGAGTTGATCTTGTTTTCGGATCAAATTCAATTTTACGTTCCTATGCGGAAGTTTACGCGCAGGATGATGCAAAAGAAAAATTCGTAAGGGATTTTGTTAAAGCATGGGTAAAAGTCATGAATGCCGATAGATTTGATTTGAACTAAAACCATATTTATATATGTATTTATTAAGCAGGCACTTAATTTAAGTGCCTGCTTTTTTTATATTTACAAATATTTTACTTTAAACAATCACTATCGTAAAAATGAAATATTGGAGCTTTATCTTGGAATTTAAAAAAAGATATGTGAAAAATGTAGAAGGTTTGAAATAGTTTTGTTAGGTTTGAAATAGAAATAATTAAATTCATTTAAGAAAGGCATTATAGAAGAATTAAAGCAGAAAATATAAAAAAGTGTTTCATTTAAAAATAAAATGTCAATTTTGTTTTATTATGTACGGGCATAAAAATAACAGGGGAAAAGTAAAAAACTCACCGCACAAAGAGCCATAAATTATGAAGATAAACATTTTGAAACCAAGAAAAGCACTGAATAAAGCCTTTTTAAAAGTAAAACCCAAACGTACTGAAATTGAAGGTTTCAAGACCAATCTTATTGCTTTACTCGAAAGGACAAATGATTTCGAAAGTGAAGAGTTTCATAAAAATTTAATTTCAGATTTTCTTAAAGACACTTATTACATTAGAAATCATTTCATAAATACCAAAGGTCGAAACGATCTTGTTATTCATAATGGACAAAATGCAAATACGCCGGTTGGGGTAATTTTCGAAGTGAAAAAGCCGACCAACAAAACAGAAATGATTACTTCTAATAAAATGAATGCAAAAGCGTTTCAGGAATTGGTGCTTTACTACTTGCGTGAAAGAATTGCTCATAAAAATCTTGAAATAAAGCATTTGGTGGCAACAAACATAAACGAATGGTTCATTTTTGATGCTATCCTATTCGAAAGACTTTTTGCACAAAACAAAATTCTTGTGAAGCAATTCAATGATTTTGAAAGCGGTCGACTGGCAGATACTAAAACAGATTTTTTTTACAAACAAATAGCCGAACCGTTTATTAATAATGTTACTTCGGAAATTGAATTTACTTACTTCAATATTCAGGAATTTCAAAAACAATTAAATATTCCCGGTAGCGCTGACAATAATTCTTTAATTGCTCTATTCAAAATCTTATCGCCGGAGCATCTTTTAAAACTTCCTTTCATAAATGACAGCAATAGTCTTGATAAGAGATTTTATAGCGAGTTGTTGCATATAATAGGATTAACTGAAACCAAAGATGGAAGCAAAAAACTGATTGAACGAAATAAAGCCGGTGAACGTCACTCAGGAACAATCCTTGAAGATGCAATAATTCAGCTTGACAGTCTTGATAAACTCAGTCGACTTGAAAAACCAAATCAATTTGGAAACACAAAAGAAGAACGAATTTTTAACGTTGCTTTGGAACTTTCAATCACCTGGATAAACCGGATTTTGTTTTTGAAGTTATTGGAAGCTCAACTTATTACATATCATAAAGGGGACAAATCATATTCATTTCTAAATTATGATAAAATTAAAAACTATGATGATCTGAACAGCTTGTTTTTTCAAGTATTAGCTCGCAATTATGAAGAAAGAAACGAAGATGTAAAAAAGATTTTTGAGAAAGTCCCGTATCTGAATTCTTCTCTTTTTGAACCAACCGATATTGAACAGGTTACTTTATTTATCAGCAATCTGAAAGACGATAAAACAATTCCGGTTTATTCGCAAAGTGTTTTGAAAGATCAGTCAGGAAGAAAGAGATCCTGCAACATTTCCACTCTACAATACTTATTTGAATTTTTAGACGCTTACGATTTTGGTGCTGAAGGCAGCGAAGAAATACAGGAAGACAACAAAACCCTGATTAATGCTTCGGTGCTTGGGTTGATCTTCGAGAAAATAAACGGCTACAAAGATGGTTCATTTTTCACTCCCGGTTTCATCACTATGTATATGTGCCGGGAAACCATTCGAAAAGCTGTTGTGCAGAAATTCAACGAAACCAAGAACTGGAACTGCAGCAGCATTGATGAGCTTTACGACAAAATTGAAGACCGGAAAGAAGCAAACAATATTGTAAACAGCATAAAAATTTGCGATCCTGCAGTAGGTTCAGGTCACTTTTTGGTTTCTGCGCTAAATGAAATGATTGCAGTGAAAAATGACTTAAAAATTCTGCAAGATCGTGAAGGCAGACGTTTAAAAGAATATCAAGTGGAAGTGGTAAATGATGAATTGATTATAACGGACGAAGAAGGTGAACTTTTTGAATATAACCCAAGCAACAAAGAAAGCCAACGAATCCAGGAAACCCTTTTTCACGAAAAGCAGACCATAATTGAAAACTGTCTTTTTGGAGTGGATATAAATCCAAATTCCGTAAAAATTTGCCGTTTGCGTTTGTGGATTGAATTGTTAAAAAATGCTTACTATATAAAAAACACAAAAAATTTAAATAATTTAAAAAGCTCCTCCCCTGAAAAGGGGAGGTGGTCGCAGACCGGAGGGGTTGGAAAGATCAACAACCTACCCCACCTAAAAACCTTCCGCAAGGAACTAAGAAATAACTTAACCCCGGCGGAAGCTAGGCTCTGGACAATGTTAAAAGGGAAAGCTGTTAAAGACAGAAAGTTCAGAAGACAACATAGTGTAGCAGGTTATATTTTAGATTTCTACTGCCCGGAAGAAAAGTTAGCAATTGAGTTAGATGGACAAGGCCATTTTGAAGCAACACAAGCGGAATATGACCGTGAAAGGGATCTGTTTTTAGAAACTTTTGGAATAAGGGTATTGAGGTTTGAGAATAAATGGGTGTGGGATAATCCTGATGGACTTCTGCATGAAGTGGTGGGTTATTTTGGCAAACAACCACCCCGTCTTTCAGACACCCCTCCTTATAAAGGAGGGGAGCTGGTTTTGGAATTACAAACTCTTCCAAATATTGATATAAATATTAAATGCGGAAATTCTTTGGTAAGCCGTTTTTCAATTGATGCCGATATGAAACAAGCTTTGAAAAAAAGCAAATGGACAATTGACAGCTACCGGATAGCCGTTGATACTTATCGAAATGCTGAAAGTAAAGAGCAGAAAAGGGAAATGGAACGGCTGATAGCCGACATTAAATCGGATTTCAGGAGTGAGATTTCTTCTAACGATCCGAAAGTAAAAAAGCTGCGAAAATTATCTAATGAACTTTTTCAACTTACCAATCAGCAGCAGCTTTTTGAAATGAGCAAAAAGGAAAAAGCCGATTGGAACAAAAAAGTAACGAAACTTACCGCAGAAACTGAAAAATTGGAAGCCGAAATTGAAGAAATTAAAGCCAACAAGATTTTTGAAAATGCTTTTGAATGGCGTTTTGAAATTCCCGAAGTATTGAATGATGATGGCGATTTTGTGGGCTTTGATGTAGTAATTGGAAATCCGCCATATATTTTTGGTGGAAATGAAGGAATTTCAATAACAGAAAAAAAATATTTTAAAGATAATTATGAATGTGGAAGCGGAAAAATAAATCTATTCACTCTATTCATTGAAAAAGCATTCCGAAACTTAAAAAATTCTGCACAATTTGCTTTCATTATTCCTAATACATTTTTAAGAGTTACATCTTATGATTCTACAAGACGCTATTTGGTAAACAATTCTAAAATTAATTCAATTTACGATTTTGGCGATAGAGTTTTTGATGATGCTGTTACGACAGCTATTGTAATTACAGCTTCGAAAGGAACCTTCCCAGATTATCAAGCGAAATTATTCAATGCTTCTAAGGTTGGAACAATTAGCAAGCAAGATATAATTGATAACGAATTTGTTATTGCTACAAATGCGAATAAGGACTCATCAAATCTTTTAAAGAAATTGAAAGCTAACGAAACATTAGGTTCAATCTGTAAAGAAATGATTTTTGGTGTAGTCATTACAAAGAATAAAAATGAAGTAGTTAGTGATAAACCAATAAAAGGTTGGAAGCCATTTTTAGAAGGTAGAGAAATAGGGGCATATTATATTCAAGAAATAAAACAATGGCTAAACTACGAGCCAGCTTTGCTTCATAGAGCTAGATCAAGAGAAATATTTGAGACGCCAGAGAAAATTATAATTCAAAGGATTACAGGGGGCTCAAAACCATTAAAGGCTGCGTATGATGATCAAGGCTTCTATAATAAAGAATCAATTAATAATATAATTTTGAAAACCGATAGTCCTGTTCAAACCAAGTTCGTTTTGGCATTATTAAATTCCAAGTTAATTAATTGGTTCTATGTAAATCAATTTACAAATGAATCTAATTTAACAGTCAATTTATCAAAAGCCTATTTATCCCAAATTCCACTTGTTATTCCAAATAAAAGTGATGAAAAAAAAATTGTTTCACTTGTAGAAATAGTTCTCACGATGAAACAAGAGAATATAGACTCTAGCTCAGAAGAAAACCAAATAGACCAATTAGTTTACCAACTTTACGGATTGACCGAAGAAGAAATAAAAATTATAGAATCAAAATAAAACTAAAACATGCTAAGTTTCGTTGAATAATGCACAATCCATATTTTAGGCACACTTTACTCGAAACTGCTTAGCATAATTAATAATGGGATTCATATAATTTCTGAAATGCAGTTACAATTCATATAACCGGAAACACTCTAAACTTAAAAAAGAATAAAATAAAATCAAACCGGCAAAAATTTAAACTTTTCCGAGAAAGCGAAAACCTGTAGAATTTGCCCTGAATTTCCGGAGATCTCATATACAAGTTAGATATTTTCAATTCTTTTGGAGAAAAGGTAAGTGATGTATTTTGCGGAGTAAAATTAGAAGGTAGTTATCAAGTAAATTTCAATGCGTTAAACCTTTCCTCCGGAATATTCTTCTATGAAATTAAAGATTAGTATGTAATCTTTCATAATGAACTACTTAAAACCTAAATATTTTTTATTTGACAAACATATCTGATTTTGTATAATTTTGTAAATAAATTTCAACAAAGAATAATCAGATCTGAAAATCATTTATTTATAGTTCCAATAGGGGTTGAAAAAGGCAGTTCATTTACAAATAAAAATAGTGGGGCAGTCAAAATGAAGCGTTATGTTGCGTTTTTTGTTCTTCTTATCCTAACTGCATTTAATGCAAGCCATTCACAAGTTACTACTTTGAATCATATCAAAACTGATGTAAAACAAACAGATCTGGTATTACTTGAAATTGAAAGATTAGACAGCTTGATCTTATCCAGAAGTATTGAAAATGGTTTTGAAATAGCTAAGCCATTAAAAGACAGCTCTCAAAGATTCTTCAAGCCGCTGGAAGTAACCCAGTACAGCAATACCCACTCAAATAAAAAAAACATTTACAGCTACGATGAAAAAGGTAATGAGATTACTTTAACCAATCAGATTAAGAATTACGGAATATTTATGAATAATTATCAGGATTCATCCACCTATGATGAATCTGGGAATAAGATTACAAGTGTAAGAAGGTACTGGCAGTATTACGGGGCCTGGAAGGATTCAATAAAGTTGATCAATATCTATGATAGTAAAGGAAATCAACTTTCAAATACCAGACTTATGTGGGATAAAGACAAGTGGCTGCCGTTTGACAGGCGGATACAAACTTTTGATTCCAATAGTAATGTTTTATCTATTAGTTATGAGCGATACATAAATGGATACTGGATAGGGATGGAGAGATATACTTACACATATAACGATAAAAATTTAATTTTAATTTCTATGAGAGAAGATTGGTCTGATAATGGCTGGCAGAATGCATTCAGGGAAACCCGCACTTATGATGATAACGGAAATGAGCTTTCATATCTTTCGGAAAGTTGGAAAGGAAGTGATTGGGAAGGATATCAAAGGGTATTTTACACTTATGATGCACAGGGTAATTTATTACTTAGATTGGAGCAAAAAGGAGAATTAGGAATTTGGACAAACGACACAAAAAATGAGATGTCTTATGACAACAGGTCAAATCTGTTGACATCAAGTTTTGAAAGATGGAATGGCTCAATTTGGGAAGGAAAAAGTAAATTTCTCTATACTTTTGACAATAACGATAATATGCTAACCCGAACTCATCAAAGATGGTTTTTGGGAGCTTGGGATTTTACCAGTATGGAAACAAATACATACAATCAGGATAAAAAAAGACTCACTTTTCTTTTACAAAATTGGAGCGAAAATGCATGGAAAAATCAATTGCAGACTTCAAACAAATATGATCAAAACGGTAATCTAAGTAACAGTATTGATGAAATATGGAATACGAGTGCTTGGGAAAAAGTGGAAGAAGGACAATATACATTTGATTATAATGGAAATTTATTAAGCAGAATAAAGATAAAATGGAATCAGAATGTTCCGACTAACAATTCCAGATTAACTTTAGCTTATAATAATTTTGGTAAACAAGTATTAAGAATCAATGAAATATGGGAAAATGATCAATGGGTAGGTTTATCTAAAGGATTGAATGAGTATGATATACATGGCAATGGAATAAAAGTTGAATGTTTTAAGTTTGAAAATGGTGCATGGATTGAAGAAGACATTTCGGGAACTCTCTCTTTGACTTATGATAATAGTTCAACTCTTTTTAGCGGCAATTACTTCTATAAATTAGAAGCTTCATATAAACAATTCGATCTGACAACAGGAGTAAGAGAGGATCAAATTGTAAAATCATACAGCTTGGAACAAAACTACCCGAACCCGTTCAACCCTACAACAACGATAAATTTTGAGCTTCACGAAGCATCTCAAGTTGAGCTTAAAATTTATAATATGTTAGGACAGGAAATTGCAACCTTGATCAATGAAGAAAAGTCACAAGGTAAACATCAGGTTCAGTTTAACGCTTCAAGTTTATCAAGCGGAATGTACCTTTATAAAATTAAAGCAAATGATTTTGTATCAGTTAAAAAAATGATGCTGGTAAAATAAATATTTAATAAAAAAGGGCAGGCTTTGTTGTGCCTGCCTTTTACATCCGTATCATAAAACCCTGTTAACGGCTTACAAGAAAAAAAATGTTTATCTTTCCGCGGCAGTAAAAAACAATGACGGTAAATAATAGATCATTCCTCAACTTTTCAGTCTGTAATTTAATTCTGTGATATTTTTTTGTGTCGTAAATCAATAAATAAATTTAATGTTCAATAAAATACTTTAAAAATATTTCTTTATTTATATTTGAGTTCTATATTTTATAAAAACAAATTTGCGGAAATAAAATGAAAGCAGGAGAAAATCCTCTTGTTGTTGAACAGAGCATCAATGTTGGTGTTAATAATGTTTGGAATGCCCTTACCGAAGTTGAACAAATGCGAAAATGGTATTTTGAAAACATTCCCGGTTTCAAAGCCGAACCCGGATTTCAAACTGAATTTAATGTGCAAAGTGCCGAAAGGAATTTTTTGCATAAATGGAAAGTGACTGAAGTTGAACCGATAAAAATGATCAATTACAGCTGGGAATTTGAAAACTATCCCGGAAAATCATCATCAAAATTTGAGTTGTTCGAAAAAAATAGTTTTACAGATCTTAAACTAACCGTTGAAGTTCATGAAGATTTTCCCGGTGATGTACCTGAATTTACCTGGGAAAGCTGCAAAGCCGGCTGGGAATATTTTTTAGGCAGACTTAAAGATTTTTGCGAAAAACAAGATCAGAATTAAACTGATTTTTTTAACGTAAATTTTTGCTTGAAGTTGATCAATTTGGATCTTAGTTAAAAATATTTTATCTCAATAATTTATTTGCGATGAAAAAGTTAAAAGGTCTGTGGAAATTACTCCGTTTTGAGCTTCCTTTTTCAGCCGGAATTTGCGTTGTGTTGGGGCAAATTTTTGCTTTGGGCAAATTCGCGCCGGTTTTAACAACGCTGTATGGATTTCTGTCAGTCTTTTTGATATCAGCTTCAATATTGGTATTAAATGATTATTTTGATGTTGAAACCGATATGGTAAATTCTCCGCACCGGCCAATTCCCGCAAAACTGGTTTCTCCTTCCGAAGCATTGATCTTTTCAATTTTCTTATTGCTTGCAGGATTAGTTTTAAGCAGTATGACCGGAATCATCACTTTAATAATTTCTATAATCTTAGCTGTTATCGGATTTTTGTATAACCGGTATTTCAAAAAAAGCGGCTTATTCGGAAATCTGCTGGTGAGCTTTTCGGTGGGAATGACCTTTATTTACGGGGGTGCAACGGTAGGATCTCCGCTTAACGAAATGGTAATATTCTTTGCTGTAATTGCAGCGCTTGTGGATCTGGGAGAGGAAATAGCGGCTGATGCAACCGATATAAAAGGTGATCTTTTGATCAGATCAAATTCGCTAGCAATAAAATATGGGGAAACTTTTGCTTTAAGAATTTCCGCAATCATTTTCGCTATTGTAATTATTCTTTCCTTAATTCCATTTATTTTAAATCAATTTTCTTTGATCTATTTGATTCCCATATTAATTATGGATCTAATAATAATTTATTCTGTAATAAAACTTTTAAAAGTTAAAACCGGAGATAAAAGAAAATACATACGCAGTATTTATCTAGGTGCAACATTCGGACTTATAATATTTTTAATAATGAAACTAATCGGAATTGAATAGTAAAAATATTTTTAATTTTCTCTTTTTCCATATTTTAATTTTGATTGAGTTTTATTTATAAAAAAATATATTTTTGATAAAGTTATTATTTGTAATTCTGTAAATCCTAACAAAACTCTGTACCGGTAAAAAAACTTCAAATTAAGGAGATAATAATATGTTCAGGAAATTATTATTTTTAGTTTTACTTTCAATTATTATTTCTGCTTGTAATAATCCTGTTGAACAAGATCCGGTAAACGATTCCAAACTTCAGATCGCCTTTCAGAATAATTCACAATTTGAACTTGAAAATTTTACTGTTTCGGAAAAATTGATTGGAAATATTAAACCCGGTTCATCAACCAAATATTTTGCTTTTGAAACTATTGGTTTTGATTCGGGCTTGCCTGATGAAGACGCTTCAGCTAATACCAATGGGATTAAAGTTACAAATCACTACAGAAATTACTGGTGCGGTACGGAAAAATTTACAGCGGATTCAGGTAAATATTTAATTGAGATCGAAGTAAGGGATACAGTATTATTTCTTTACTGTAAAAATGCTCCAAGAATTTGATGTATGTTATCTGCTTGATAAATGAAGGTCTAATGAAAATATTTGTTTAATATTTCAGTTCTAAATCGGTAACAAAGTTAAAGTTTCCCTTTGAATTACAAGTTTTTTATATTATAAAAAACATTAATAATTTTGGAGTACAATTTTAAATTAGAGTAATTTCTTTTATAACGGAATAAATGAATGAATAAAAATGATGTTCGTTGGCAGCAAAGGTTTTCCAATTTTAAAAAGGCTTTCGCACAGCTAAAAAGATTTATTGAAAAAGGGGATCTGAATGAATTTGAGAAACAAGGTTTAATTCAATCGTTTGAATATACTTATGAACTTTCCTGGAATTTAATTAAAGATTATTATGAGTTTCAAGGAGAAACCGCAATTCAAGGAAGCAGAGATGCATTCAGACTGGCAATTAATAGAGAACTCATTGATAATGGTGAAACTTGGATGCAAATGATTCAAAGCAGACAGAGAACTTCACATACATATAATGAAGAAATTGCAGAAGAGATCGCCAAAAGTATAATTGAATCCTATTTTAAACTATTTGAAAAATTGCTTGAAAGATTTGAATCAATTCTAAATATATGAATTCATAATGAACATTGGATTGAACGATAAATATATAAAAAACCTTAATGAAATCTTCGCCTCTTTTCATGAAGTTGAAGAAGTAATTTTATACGGCTCCAGAGCAATTGGAAATTTCAGACAAGGATCAGATATTGATCTTACTATGAAAGGAAAGAGATTGAATCTTCAAATTTTAAATAAAATTTCTGTCATGATTGATGATCTTTTAATTCCATATATAGTTGATCTTTCAATTTATGACACTATTGAAAATACTGAGCTTAAAGCTCACATAAACCGAATTGGAAAGACATTTTATAAAAAGAAAGTTGTAAAATCTTAGTCTCAATTTTTTCTATTCCAAAAAATAATATTTTTCTTGTAATTATTAATTATCTAAATCCCATTTCCTAAGTATCTCATTACGTTATACTCCCAATGTAAATACGTTCTCAATACGACCTGAATACGACCTCAATACGACTTGCTTCCAATGTGCTTCCTGTTATCTTAGTATAAAAGTCCTATTAATTAAGTGTATGCCATTTGAAAAAAATGGAGTGTCCCAATAATTATTGATTTTTTTTATTGGTCTATATTAAACGGAAAATATTATGGCTCAATTATCTAAGAATATTTTAGGCGAATTAAGAGGGAAAGCTGGACTAGTTGTTTTCAAAAAGTTTAACGGAAAAATTATTGCTCAGGTGCGTCCCGAAAAATACAAATACAGCAAAAGTAAAAAAGCAGTCGGCGCGCGTAACCGTTTTTCGGTTGCAACCGCATTGGCAAAGCATTTGAATGGTATTCCGGATATTAAATTGATTTGGAAAAAATCAAAGATCAAAGGTCTATCAGCTTATCACAAAATTTTAAAAGAAAATGCACCGCTTTGTTTTGAAAAATCAGCTTCGTTAAATAATAAGATTACTCCCGGCGGATTTTTTATTTCCGTGAAGAAAATAGATTTCCGGGATTTAACCCTCAAAATAAAGACTGAAAGACCTGCGCTTACTCCGGCTCAAAAAACTCGTTCAAGTATTCTTAAATTACACCTTCTCATGTTTTTGTCGGATTCCGGATCAAAACTTGAACGGCGCAAACCTGCAGGCGGAATCAGTGATTATAAAATTTTTAATTTTACAAAAAAAATGAGAAATTACGATTTTGGAATTGATAATGAATGGAATTTTGAATTTGATAAACCATACATAAATCTTATTTCAAAATATAAGATCAGGATCATTTATTTAGCTGCAGTACTAAAGGATAATGATGAAAATATTATAACATATTCATCAACTTTTTCAATGATGATCTAACGCTTTTAAAATAAATTAAACCGGATTTTTATCAGGTGGTTATTCTTAAAAGTAAATGATCCGGAGAAAATAAAAGTAATTATCCAAAGGATTTTTCATTTTTAATTTTATTCGCATTTCAACTTCTAAAAGTCGATTCTGACTTTATTACTCTTTTGAATCGCAAATCATATTGAATTTAACTCAGGGTAAAAATCCGGTTAGCGGATAAATGTATCTTGATTTACAAGCTTATCTTAGTTGATTACAGGAAAAGCAGAATGCTTACTTTTTAGTTTGTCATATTTAAAGGAGAATTTTATGTTTCATCATGTAAAAGAATTGCAATTCAATGCAAGAGTATCAAAACCTGATCCAAGATTTGCGGCGCTTTTGCTGGAGCAGTTTGGTGGTGGCAATGGGGAATTAAAAGCTGCGATGCAATATTTTGTTCAGGCATTTTCGGCAAAACGTCCGCACCCTGAATTATACGATCTGCTGATGGATATTGCCAGCGAGGAGTTCAGTCATTTGGAAATAGTTGGCGCAACTATAACTATGCTTACCGATGGAATTAACGGTGAATTGAAAAATGCAGTTGAAACAAATCCTGTTGCGCAAATGGCTGATGGAAACGGTATTCATAAAGATGACCTGATTCACGCAGCTTTGCAAATGCCGCAATTCCTGGTTCAAACAGGAGGTGGGCCTGCGCTTACAAATGCATCCGGAGTTCCTTGGATAGGCACATACGTTAATGCGAACGGTGAGCCGACAGTTGATCTTCGTTCAAATATTGCAGCAGAATCAAGAGCAAAAATTGTTTATGAGTATCTTTTGCAATATACTGATGATCCTTTTGTTCAGGAAAGTTTAAGATTTTTGATGACTCGTGAAATTGCACATTTTCAACAATTCACCGCAGCGCTAAATGAAATTCAGCCGAACTTTCCTCCGGGCAATCTTCAAGGTGATGTCCGTTTTTCTAATGCTGCCTTTAACATGTCCAGAGGTGAAGATGTTCGCGGACCATGGAATAAAGGACAAGGTCCTTGGGAAGAAGGTCAGGAATGGAATTATATTGACGATCCATTGAAGACTGTAAGCGAAACTAATGGATTAGTTGATCTGAAACCGAAAAATAATGCTTCAACTGCAGAAGAAGCCAGAAAACTGGAAAAGGAACTTTCGAAAAAAAGAAGTACAAAAGTTAAAAATGCATCGCCAAAAGGCGAACAACAATGGTCTAAGTATCAATAAATTTAGGTGAAAATATAACGTAGAAAATAATTCAATTTTAGTACTAAAGTATTTTTGCAAGCCCGTATAAAATTACGGGCTTCTTTTTTATAAATAAGATTAAGTTTATCAGAATTCAGAAGAAAACTAAAAAACAATCATCATAATGTTTCGTGCAGTAAATTTTGATTTGATTCTTTTTGATTAAATATTTATTTGAAATTAAGTATTCGAAATAAAATTCAAATAACAAAATCAAAAGGAAACTATGGCAAATCAAGATGAAAAATTAACCGGATGGAACAAACTAATCGGTGAGATAAGTAAAGATCACCGCGATAAAATTGTGGCGGTTGAAGTTACCGATGATCAGGGTAATGTTATAAACAAATATGAACATCATCCTTTAGACAGTATCGGATTAAATATTCAGGATGCTTCAAATCCAATTGCGCAATTTACTTTAAGAAACCTTGCTAACAATGATGTAGGAAGCCATTTTATTCAGCAGGTTAAAGAAATAAAATATGATACTACAGAAAACGGGAATCCGAAAGAACTGTTTATAAAATCCGAATTGGGAAGAAGTGCAAAAATAAGATTTCTAAAAATGGATGAGTAAATTTAGAATGTAAGAAAAAAGAATTACTAAGATTCTGATTTTACATAATTCTGAAAAAAATATTAGATTTGTTTTCCCTTTGTAAAGACGGGATATATCCCGTCTCTTACAGAATATAAAAATCAAACTTGTAGTAAAAACTATATTCAAAATCATTTTAAGCCGTCATTCCGGTTTGCCTGCCTTGGCTCGCAATGCGAGACAGGTCCGGAATCAGACGGTTTTTTCCTTTTGAAAAAGTAAATTAAAAAAAATCAATTTGGAAATAACATAAACAAATTGACAATCACCATAAACAAACTGACAAAACAGAAAAACAAAATGGCAATAAAGAAAAGATGTGTTATAATTAACACAAACAATATAGCAATGCCGGTAGAAAATTGAGAATCAACAAAAACAAAATGCCAATGAGCATAAATAATCTGTCAATTAACACAAACAAAGTGACAATGAACACAAACTAATTGATAATGAACAATGAAAACGTGATAATCAACACTGACAACGTGGAAATGAAGACGAACAAAGTGACAATGGTCATTTACAACGGCAAAATTCACATTGACAATGATAAAATCAAGATTGACAACGAAAAAAGGACAGAAAATTAACAAAAGAAATGATTTTGTAAATATTACAAATAAAAGAAAACTAAATCTTCATTGAAAACAAAGATCTAAAATAATAAGTAAATAGTTATAATATCAGCCTTACAACCTTACAACCTTACAACCTTACAACTTTCCAACCTTTTAACCTTTCAACTTTTCAACAATTAAAATTTGCATTTCATTTTCTTTTTTTTATAGTTTGAACGGAGAAAAATTAAAATATTTAATGAAATTTTGCATCTAAAATCTGCAAATATTTTCTTATAAATTTCTGATTCTCATCCTTAAAAGTGTGCTGATCCTTATTAACATTTCAGCATCACATCATAACATGAAGGTAATAAAGTCTTATTTTTATTTGTAAGGTTTTTAAATAATCCCGAAAGGCATTATTACCTTTAATTTAAGTTTACTACCTTACCAACTCATCATAAAACAAAAATTATGATTTTGAACTATGTTTATGTTCAAAACTAAGGAGAAGATTATGCTAATCAAAACAATAAAAGTGTTTATTATTGCTATAACCGCTTTAAATTTTCTTTCATGTAAAGATAAAATTGTAAATCCAAATGATGATGAAAACATTGAACCAGGGAGAAGGGATTACACGTGGACGATTGATTCTTTAGAAACAATAGCTCCATATAATTCATATTATTATATCTGGGGAAGTTCTCCAAATGATGTTTGGATTGTAGGGAATATTGGAGATTTAGATAAAACAATATTAAGATATGATGGCAATTCAATTATGCCAATGAAAGGAGCACCAGTAACAGATTTTTGGTCAATTACAGGATTTGAAAAAAATAATGTCTGGCTTGGTGATGAAAGCGGTAATATATATAACTATAATGGTAGTAGTTTTAAGAAATACGGAAGTTATATTCTTCCGGAATTCAGTTATGCAACCACATATAATTTTTATGCAAATTCACCGAATGATATTTATGCAGTCGGGAGTTCATATAAAACTTCTGATAATAAACTTTATGGACATATTATGCATTTTGACGGAAAAGAATGGAAATATGTAATAAAACCCGGGAATGATAATCATCAGTACTTTAAAATGAAAAGAGGAACGAAATTCAATCCAAATTATTATATGATCGCAATTACAGGAAGTTCTCCTGATTCAACCTTTCTTTATGAATTTAATGGACAAAGTTTAAAGTTCATTTATAAAGATCGTCAGGGTATATTTACTTCACCATCATTTTTTAGTATAGAAGACAGAATTTACATCTATATCAATAAGAAATTTTATAGACCTAACGGAAGCAATTTAGAATTTTATAAAGATTTTTCTGATACTCATATAAACGGAACTAAATTCTTCGGAAGAAGTGAAAAAGATTTCTTTGTTCAGACCACTAACGGTATTGGACATTACAACGGAACAGATTTAACAACTATTCTGCCATTACAAGGTAGATTTGGAATATTTGATGCAGTAGTTTTTGAAAAAGATGTGTTTTTTGTAACTGTTGAATCAGACAGCTATACATTTTATTTGATTCACGGAAAATTAAAAGAGTAAAAGGAGGTGATTAACAAATTGATAAGCAATTAAAAAAATCAGGAAGATAAAGTTGCAGCCTTATCTTCCCTTGTGAGCGAATAGCCTTTAAGATTGGTTGGTCTTAATTGGTTTCATTTAGTTAAATGAGACTCGGGCTATTCTTTTTAAAAATACTAAAACTTCCTTTAAAAGGAGAATTAAAATGATTAAGAAATTATTTTTTCTATTTGTAATCATATTTTTCTATTTAATTTTTCGGACTTAATCGCTCAAACAATAAATTTACCCATTAATAGAACTTCAACAGTGGTAAGATATAAAAAAAGTGATGGTAAATATGATTATGGTTATTCCAGTTTTTCGTACACAATAGGAAGAAAAGATGGAAGTTATTACTCAGGTTCACCGGAAGATATTTATAGAACGGAAATTGATTTTGATTTAAGCCAAATTCCAAGTAATGCAATAATATCTTCTGCTAATTTAGTCTTAAGTATGAATTTTAACAATGCAGAATGTAAATTTAAAATAACACAGACTAATGGAACAGGATCATATGATGTACTTTGGAATGATATTGCTAACTCAACAGTTTTTAAGGAAAGTCAGCCGTATGGAAGTTATTCCTATGATATAAAAAATTTACTAGAACAATCAATAAATAGCAAGCATTTATATTTTGGTTTTATGTCTCAAAATGAATCATGGAATAATTCTGAAGCGACAATGGATGTGTCTGTTCAGGTTCAATATACAGTTCCTAATGTTTATGTAAATGTAACAGCAGATAATAATTTTATTGCATCAGATAATACTCATGGTAAAATAAAAGTAAATAGTTCTGATAAAACAGCTCCATATCCTTTTTCAGCAACAACCGGGCAAACCTCAATAAATTTGGAAGCAATTCCAAATCAGGTTGATAAAGACGGATATGTTAGAGTTTGGAATGATTATAAACCTAATAATAAAAGCAAATGGATAAAGTATGATTCGGAAAATAATCAACAACAAATTGAAAATAATTTTGCAAAAACTTATACAATTACATCAGTTGCAGAAACGGATGCAGGAGCAAAATACGAAGCAAATTTAAGAAAGATTTATAATGTACATATAAGTGAAAAATCAGAATTTGACGGAACTGTTACAGTTCAAAATGTTGCAAGTACAGTAGAAGGAAATAGTGTATCAATTTCTGCACCAGCTTCAAAAACAGTAAACGGCAGAACATATAACTTTGCCGGTTGGGAGCAAAATGCAAACGGAGTATTTACTCCAACAGATAATCAGACTTATTCATTTCCTGCACTTTATAAAATGGTAAACAAATCGGGTTATCCGATGACATTTTCAAAAAACAATAAAAGAAAAGTCATAAAAGATAACAGCGGTCATTTACATTTAGTTTATGAAAGTATGGATCACATCTGGTATGAAAAAAGTATAAATAACGGGCAATCGTGGGAAATTCAAAACGGCGGCAAACCATTAAGTTTTCTTGACGGAAGGAATCCTTCAATCGATTATTTCTTTCATTCCTCAACAGGTAAAAACGTTATAGCAATTGCTTATAATGATTTCCAGGATGTAAAGCTTAAAATATTTGTTGATGGTATTATGAAAAAAGATTTGGTTGTAATGCACTATAGCAGTTATTCTGCAGATGATTATAGTCCTTCGGTTACTTGTCCCGGAGATGCCAACATAATGGTTTTTGTAAGCGATTACGGAATTGCCTACAGAAGAGGAGTTTATGAAGTATTTCAAGATAACTTTACATGGAAAAATGCTGATATGGTTTATCTGAATGAGCCATCGTTGGAATATCATAAAAATCTGGCTGTTGCTTCAATAATTTCAGGTACAACGTTAACCTCTCATCTTGTTTGGCAGGAACAGGCAAGCTATTCATCAAAAATAAAATATATGAATTTATCGGGTTCATATCAGGCAACAACATTAACCGAATCAGCAATAGAAGAAGTTTCAGCAGGGGCTCCTTTTTCTTATCAGCAGGATCCTTCAATAACAATTTTAAACGGTAAACCTTATGTAAGCTGGCTGGCACATGCAGGCTACGGAATTTCAAATTCGGCTGCAATGTGTAAAAGCAGAAGCGCTCAGAATTCATGGAGCAGTTTCTTAGCAAAATACGGAAGCTATATAAATTCACCTTCAATAAACAAAACAAATGACGGAAAAATTATTTTAGTGTGGAGTGAGGAAAACGGAGCTAAGACTTATTCTCATACTAACGGAAGTATAAAACTATTATCTGCTCAAGGTAAATATATTCAAGCAACAAACGGATCATCACTTATTACTGCAAATGCAATTGTTTTTAATAATTCCGCTGTACCTTATAGCTTTATTACCGTAAATGATATTGCTACTCAAACCGGACAATCCACAGATAAAGTATTAGCAGATTCCGATCCTTCTAAAGTAATAATAACTGAAGGCAGAACTGCTGTAATAATCAAAGACAGCGCATCATTCTTATTCAACATTAAAAACATAAAAGTTGACGGACAGAATGTAACATTTAAATCCTTAAATGATACAGCTGTTGTAAATACATTTGAAAAGATGAATCAGTATATTGTTAGTAATCCATTTGCAATAACAGATAATTCTGAATTCTATGTAAGCGCTTCATATTTTACAACTGATTCATTAAAAGCGCTTGCTGTATTATCAAAAGACGGTAAAATAGAAGTAAAAGCAGAACTGATTGATGCTGCAACCGGAAAATCAATATCTTCATTTA
This sequence comes from uncultured Melioribacteraceae bacterium, assembly GCA_965365345.1. Taxonomy (GTDB): domain Bacteria; phylum Bacteroidota; class Ignavibacteria; order Ignavibacteriales; family SURF-24; genus CBDUBH01. The sequence goes on along the minus strand of CBDUBH010000063.1, from coordinate 1,499 downwards.
ATAAGAAAGTATTTTCAAGCAACTATTTATTTAGAAATATCGATAATTCGTTTAAAATCAATACAAATGGTGTTGGAAATAAATCCGTTTACATAAAGTTAAATATCAATACAAATCTTGATAATTGTGAAGTTAATATTATCAGAAACTACTATAATGATGTAGAAGGCGAAGTATCGGTAAACAGCAGTGTCAATTTAAATGAAATTGAACTGGTAACTTCTTATGATTTATTGACAAATTATCCTAATCCTTTTAATCCTTCAACTAACATAAGCTATCAAATGCCGGAAGCCGGATTAGTTACTCTTAAGGTTTTTGATATGTTGGGTCAGGAAGTAGCAACGATTGTTAATGAAGTTAAAGATGCCGGAAAACATTCAGCAGTATTTAACGCAAGTCATTTATCAAGCGGAACTTACATTTATGAAATTAAAGTAAATGACTTCAGAAAAACTCAGAAGATGATGTTGGTGAAGTAAGTATGTAAGAATTTAGAAGTTTAATTTGTAGAGACGGGGTATATCCCGTCTTTACGTATTTTATTTACTTGACTAACAACTATCATAAAAATTTATTATCCTTATTCATAACGACTGTTAACTGTAAACTGTAAACTGAGAACTGTAAACTAAAAACTTTAAACTGAGAACTAAAACTTATGCGCTTGTGGTCAATTCATCCGAAATATTTAGATGCTAAGGGACTCGTTGCATTATGGCGTGAAACATTGCTCGCCCAAAAGGTATTAAAAGGCGAAACCAAAGGATATACAAATCACCCCCAATTAATAAGATTTAAAAATCAGGAAGATCCTCTTAATTCGATCGGGTGGTATTTACATTTTGTCTTTGAAGAAGCTAAAGAAAGAGGGTATAATTTCAGCTCAGATAAATTTCATCATTCAAATGAAATAATAAATATCCCGGTAAATTCCGGTCAGCTTATTTATGAATTTAATCATCTGAAAAACAAACTGATCAAAAGAGCTCCGCAAAAATTTGAAGAAATTAAAGAGATCGAATTTCCTTTATCTCACCCTTTATTTTCAATGGTAGAAGGGGAAGTTGAATCCTGGGAAATTTTGAATACTTAAAAAAACTCTTCAAAAATTCATACCTAAATAAATACCTGAAAAAATATCCCCTTGATATTATGTATCATTATATTTTTTATAAATAATAGGTTTATTGATCTATTAAATAATAAAGGAGATACGATGCATAAATATAAGTTATTATTCTTAGCGTTATTGATACCCGTTCTGACTTTTGCGCAGGAAAATGTTGATGTCGTTAATAACGCTGCAACATTAGTTCCTAATGCCGGTCATTATTTGGTTGCGTTGATTGCAGGAGTTATTTTAGCGGTAGCATTTCAATTGATTCTTACAAATCTTTCTGTTGCCGCCGGTTTAAGCGCTCTAAGTCCTGTCACTTCACAAAAACGCGTAAATAATGATCAATCTAGTGCAAGTTCAAATGATAATGAATCTTCTA
>CBDUBH010000062.1:0-20747 GCA_965365345.1 uncultured Melioribacteraceae bacterium | reverse complement strand
GAATCGGGATTAGATATTTATTTAATAAAAACATCGGGTTCAATCTTTTATTGGGTAATAACTACTTTTTGAATGACAAAATTGATAACAAAGCTAACGGAAAGTACAACGATTATCTTTGGAAAATTAAAGCAGGACTTAACTTCTATTTTTAGAAAGAAAAGGAGGTGCGCGGAATTTAAGTAAAAGGTTTTAGAAAAGTTATTATAGGTGATTTTGAAATATGAAAAAGGAAGGCAGCGCAGAAGAAGATTCTTTTACAAAAAAATTGTGAAAGAATTTGGGCCTTCATCTAACGCCGCCTTATAAATCTCTTCCTTATATTCTATGAAATTTATGAGGTAATTCCTATTCATCATTTTTTACTATCACCATGTTCAAGGTTAGTATTTTAACAAATTGAAATTAAAAAAACAAAAGGACATGGAGGATTCAAATGAGAAATCTATTAGCTCTTTTATTTGCAGTTTGCTTAATGGCAAGTTATACATTTTCACAACATACGGATGTTATAAATCAAGTTGGAAATGAAAATGATGCAGTAGTGGATCAAAATTTTGTTGGGGGCGGTGGAGCATTGCCGGGAAATGAAGCTTACATTGATCAAATTGGTAACCGCAACACTTCAAATGTGTACCAAGATAATAATGGTTTTGCCGGTACTGCACAATTAGCAGATGTATATTCTGATGGCGATGAAAACATTGCTAATGTTACACAAATCAATGATGGATTTGACGGTATTATTACTCAACTTGGTAATAGAAATGAAGCATATATTTACCAATCAGGTAATAAAGGAAACGGCACAGTATTACAAACTGGTAACCGTAATTATGGTAACATGTCAGTATGGGGTGAAGATGCAAATGCTTGGATTCAACAACAAGGAGATGATAATACTGCAAATCAATATATGGGTCAGGGAGCAGGTCTAAAAGTAAAGAATTCATATTTAGAAGCAAAACAATTCGGAAATAGAAATGAAGCAACTCAGACTATTATAGGCCAAGGATTTGCAGGTGGAGTTACAAGTGATAATAATGAAGGCAGAATATATCAGGATGGTGATGATAATACAGGAATGCAATACATCGGCGTATATAATGGAAATGTAGCCAATAACTTAGGCGTAATAACTCAATTGGGTAACAATAATAATGCTAGTCAATATTTAAATGGCGACGGCAATACTTCAACTATAAACCAAACCGGTAATCAAAATGAAGCAGTTTCTTATCAAAACTAGTTAGGAAATAAATTAGTTTAATTAAAGCTACCGTGAAATTTTAAGTTTTATGGTAGCTTTAGTTAGTGGGTTCTAAAATTATAAAGTGAGAGTAATAAAATGTTAAAATCAATTATAATGATATTAATCATAAACTCTTCAATAATATTTGCTCAAAGTAAAAATGATATTTTAATTCATCAATCCGGAGAAGATCATCAATCAAACATCGAACAAATAAATAAACTTAATCAGGCAATTATTTCACAATCAGGCTCATCAAATAAATTTGATTCAAAGCAGTTAAATAATTTGAGCAATGAAAATTATGTTGAAATAATTCAAAGTGGAAATTTTAATGAAACATCAATAAATCAAAACGGAAACGGAAATTATTCCGGAGTTTTACAAACCGGCAGCGGCAATGAATATTTTCTTGAAATAAACGGATCAAATAATTTTTCGGATATTGAACAAAACGGAATTAATAATTTTGCAGATCAAAAATATTTTGGTGATGGATTAAATTATTCAATAATTCAAAATGGGGATGGCAATTATCTGCAGCAAACTGAAAATATTTCATCTTTGCCGGCATTGATAATTGAGCAGAACGGCGGAGCAAGAATTATAATTACGGACGGAAAAATTATCCCTTAAAAATTTAAGGAGTGGCGGTGATGCTGAACAAAATTTTACTGATAATTTATTCAGGATTTTTCTTGTTCTTTTTTTCATGCAAAGAAAATACGGTTGAGCCGGAAGAATTCGGCTCGATAAATGGAACCATTTTGGATGCATCAACAAATCAGCCGGTTCAAAATGCAAGCGTTACAACTTCTCCCGCATCAAACGCAATAATTACAGATGCTTCAGGAAATTTTTCAATAATAAATGTTCTTGCAGGAACTTATACAATTAATATAAGCAAAACGGAATATCAAAAATCATCAACAAGTATATCGGTAAATCCCAATGAAACTGTGGTTGCGGTAATTCTTCTGGAAAAAAAAACTTCAGTAAATTCCGCTCCTTTAGTTCCGGCAGATCCAAATCCAGCGGATGCTTCAATTGATCAATTAACTTCGGTCACATTTGCATGGAAAGCAGAAGATCCTGATGATGATTCACTGACTTTCGATCTTTATCTTTACGAAAATTCAACTTTGAATCCGTTTCTTATAAAAGAAAATTTACAAGATACTTTTTTTGTTTTTGACAGTTTAAATTTTAACACAACTTATTTTTGGCAAGTTATCGCAAAAGATACATCAGGAAATTTTACTAATGGAAAAGTCTGGAGTTTTCAAACCGGAAACATGCCTGATTTTCCTTTGGTTTTTGCTTCAAAAAGAAGCGGCAACTACGAAATTTACGCGACTGATTCGCTTGCTGAAAAAGTAACTCGGCTTACAAAAACCGGCGGCAGAAATTGGCATCCGTTAATTTCACCAAACGGAGAAAAAATTGCTTTTAATTCCGATGCTTCAAATGAGCCGCAAATTTACTTGATGGATAGAAACGGAAAAAATATTCAAAAAGTAACTTCAATTCCGGTGATAAGTAATTACAATAACGGAACAGGATTTTGCTGGTCGCCTGATGGAAGTTATTTACTTTATGCTAATTACGATAAACTTTACAGAATAGAAACCGACGGAACAAATTTGACTTTAATTGCAACTGCACCTGTGGAAAGACAATTTAAAGATTGCGCATGGTCGCCGGCAAATAATAAAATTGCGGTTTTAACAAGCGGCACAAATCCTTTTGATAATGAAATTTATTTGATGAATCCGAATGGTACAGAATTTGAATTGTTTATTTCAAATATTGGCGGGATGATCTCATCACCAAATTTTTCTATTGATGGAAATAAATTAATGTTTACGCACGATCAAAGTGGAAATGAAGTACAAACCGGTAGACAATTAGATTCTGATATTATTTTAATGAGAATAGATAGATCCGATTCGGTAAATATTTCACAAAATAAAATCAGCGGTACAAATGATCTGAATCCGAGATTTACTTCTAACGGGGCAAATATTATTTTTGAAAATCAAAATAATGATCAATCAAACGAAAAAGAAATCTGGATAATGAATTCTGACGGAACAAACAGAAGAAAGATTATTGAAAACGCCGAAATGCCGGATTGGAAAAATTAGAAAGATAAAGATTTAGAAAGATTCAAAGATGAAAAGATTGAAAGATTTGAAAAATTTTCGTCATTCCGGCTTGCCTGCCGAAGTCATGGCTTGCCCGGAATCTTTTATAATTTTCATAAACAATTTATTATTTCGAATCATTTAAAACTTCTTTAATATTTTAATAAAAATTGAAAAATAAGATTTTCATTAGCTCAACTTAATGAATGATAATCCGGATAAAAAAGATTCCGGACAAGCCGGAATGACAGAAGTACAATCAATCATTACGAGTTTGAAAAATTCTGATATTCTTCTTCTAATTCTTATTAAATTTATAAATCAAGATTAATCTCATTTATAAAGTTTGTAATTTTATTTTCAAATTTTAAATTCTAAAGTCTTACTTTCTTAAATTCTCAATTTTTACATCCTCAAATTATTAATTACTCTTTCTGCGTGGAATCTTGCATTTTCGATATTCCATTTATTTGTATTTTTTCCGCCGCAAACCACACCGGCAAGAAAAATTCCTTTTTTATTTGATTCAAAAGTCTCATTATCGAAAACCGGCTGTTCAAAATTATCATTTGAAATTTTTATTCCGGCTTTTGTTAAAAGTCCGTAATCAGGTTGATAGCCGGTCATAGCCAAAACAAAATCATTTCTGATCGTAAGTTTTCCTTCGGGAGTTTGAATATCAACTTCATCACTTCTTATTTCGGTTAAATAACTGTTAAAATAAGTTTTGATTTCGTTAAACTTGATCCTGTTTTCAATATCCGGAACGATCCACGCTTTTACGCTTTCATCGATCCATTCATCTTTTATGATCAAAGTTACGTTTGCGTTTCTTCTGAAAATTTCGAGTGCGGCATCAACAGCGGAATTTCCGCCGCCAACAATTGCAACATTCATATCGGCAAAAGGATGAGGCTCCCTGTAATAATGAAAAACTTTCGGAAGATCTTCACCCGGAATATTCATCAAATTCGGTATGCGGTAAAATCCCGTTGCAATAATTACATTTTTAGAAAAGTATTCTCCTTTTTTCGTAATAATTTTGAAAAGTGAAATTTCATCAATAATATCAACAATTTTTTCGTAAAGATGAACATTCAAATTCCAATGATTTTTTACTCTGCGATAATATTCAAGCGCTTCGGTTCGCGTTGGTTTAAATCCGTGAGAAATAAAAGGAACATCGCCTATTTCCAATCTTTCAGAAGTTGAAAAAAAAGTCATGTTAATAGGATAATTATAAATTGAATTTACAAGCGGACCTTCATCAAAAATAATTGTGTTCAAGTTTTTCTTTTTTGCTTCAATTCCGCAGGCAAGCCCGATAGGTCCCGCGCCAACAATAACAGCGTCAAAAATTTTTTGGGTCATAATTGAAATTTCGGAATTTGTTAAACTCACTAAAATTAAATATATAAAAATAATTAACTCAAAAAAGAATGGTTTTCATTTAAGAAGAAATTCACCTTAATATTTTGTATTTTTTAAAATAAAAATCCGGAATTTTTAATGAAGACTTTTACTTATCCTTTTATCGCAAAAATTGTTTACCGCTACGCAAATATTCCCGTTACTTTTATTTTAGGATTTTATTTGATGATTTCGGCGGCATCGTTAAAAATTCATTACATCCATTATTTCGGCGTTTTGATAAATGCAGTTTTAATTTACGTGATAAACAGATATTATTTTAGATCTTATAAAATAATGCCTTATAAAATTGAGGCAGATGATGAAAAACTTGTTTGTTCTGATTATTCATTTCAAAATAAAGTTGTAACGGTTTATTTTAAAGATATTGAAAGTATAAGCGGCGGAATTTTCAGCGGAACTCAAACAAAACCGATAAAAATATATGACGGTAAACAAAATTTGACCGTTTCATTTTCAACACATCTGAAAAATTTCAATGAACTTTTAACTTATTTATTAAGCAAAGTCAGGAAAGATGTTTACGAACAGCTTTTAAATAATATGACCAAAATTGCCGAAGATAGAAAAGATAAATTGAAAAGAAAGTAAGAATTTAAGAAAGTAAGAATTGTATTTTTGATTTCATTTTATAAATTCTTTATTCTCACATTCTGTATTCTTAAATTCTGTATTCTTAAATTCTCAAATTACTCGCTTCCCATTTTTACGATCTCTTCAAATTCATCTTTTGAAACCGGCATAACTGAAAGTCTGTTGCCGCGTTGAATTAATTTCATATTTTGCAATTTAGGATTAGCTTTAATTTGCGCAAGTGAAACCGGATATTTGAATTCATAATTGAATTTTATATCAACCATAAACCAAGTTGGATCATCAATTTTTGATTTCGGATCAAAGTGATCATTTTCAGAATCAAACTGAGTAAAATCCGGATAGCCTTCTTTTACAACTTCACAAACTCCGGTAATTACATTCGGATCAACATTGCTGTGATAAAATAAAACTTTATCGCCGGTTTTTATTTCATCGCGTAAAAAATTTCTTGCCTGATAATTCCTTACTCCATCCCAAAAAGTTGTTTGATTTTCACTTTTCTTTAAATCATCAAAAGAAAAAACTTCAGGTTCGGATTTTACAAGCCAGTATTTTGTCATTTTATGTTTTCAGTTGTTAGTTAATAGTTTTCAGTTTTTAAATGCAAAGATAAATAGATATAAAAAATTAATAGTCATTCCGGCTTGTCCGGAATCTTTTCTTTTTCTTGTCATCGCGAGTGGAGCGTGGCGATCTCCTTAGATTGCTTCGGTCATAAACTCCCTCGCAATGACATTGTTAATATTGTTTCATGCGAATGCGTTTTACTTTTAAATTTATTTAGAAAGATTAAGATTTTTCACTTCATTCGAAATGACAAAAAAAGATTCCGGACAAGCCAGAATGGCTTCATTTTTCTAATTTTCAATCTTTCTAATCTTTATATCTTTGAATTATTTCATTTTAAATATTTTTCATACCAACTTTTTCGCATTTCGTCCACTTCCTTTCTGTGCGATTTCAAAAAATGATCTCCGCCTTCAAGCATAACTAAACGAAAAGGAATTTTAAGTTCAAGTAATTTATATGAAAGATCAATTGAATCGTGCGGCGGAACTCTTGAATCAGCATTTCCGTGAATTATCAAATAATTTGTTTTTGGTGAAAGTTTATCTGCAAAATTTATTATCGATCTTTCTTCACAGCGATTTGAAAACTCATCAGTGTGGTAAATTCCCAAAGTCTGCTGATACAAAATTCTCATAAATCTGCTTTCATCGGCATTGCAGCGAAGATTTGCGATTCCGCCTGTAATTACGGCAGCTTTAAAATTATGATTTTTCGTAAGCGTTAAATAAGTCATCATTCCGCCGCGGCTCCAGCCTTCAATTCCCCAAATATTTTCATTGGCTTTGGGAATTTCAGCGGCAAGCGGAATCAAATTTAAAATATCGTTTACATCTTCGCCGCCAAATTCATCTTTGCCTTCACTGCCGCCATTTCCGCGGTATTGCGATGCAAAAACAACATAGCCCCAACTTGCAAGCTGTCCGAAAATTCCCCGCGCGTTAAATTGATCAATTGCGCCTTGATTTCCGTAGCCGCCGCGATTCCAAATTACGCATGGAAATTTTTCTTTATCCAGATTTTGGGGAGTTGCAATGTAACCTTTAATTTTAAGTCCATCGGAAAGATAAGTGATCTTTTCAACTTTTGAATTATTCAAAGTTTCTTCGCCCCAGCCGCTTTTTATCATTTTAAGCTGAGTCTCGTTTAATTTTATTTCTTCTCTATCTAAAATCAGATTTTGCATTTTTAACCGGAAAATTGTGATCAATCTTAAAAAAGCAAAAAAGAAATGATAAACTCAAATTTAAGATTACGTTCAGGATTAAGAAAATCGTGGGGGAGTGATTATTCGAAATTAAATTCAGGGATTAATTAATGAAAAATATTTAAATTTATCCGGATTGATTGAAAAAACTGATTTGAATTTAAATTTTCAATATCAGATTACTCTGTATTTTTTCAAAATTTCCAAAAAAGAAATTGTTGTGGATTTAAGACTTTCAAGATTTTCAATTTGAAATTGAATTACTTCCGCGGAATCAAAAATTTCACCAATTCCGGAAGTCCCTTTTTCCACCCATGCAATTATTGTTTTGCGGCTTTGTTTTGCAAGTTCAATTTCGGTTTCAAGTCTGCTGGAAATACTATATTCGCTGCTTAAACTTCCGCTTTTTTTGCCTATCACACAAAGGAAAAATTCAGATTCATTGATTGAATCTTTGATTGATTCAAGATCTTTTGAATCATTAAAAACAGCGCCTTTATTAAAGTTAAATTGCAGCGCGCGCAAAATTTCCATAATATGTTCGGAAATTTCCTGATGTTTTTTTTCGATGCTTGAAGATATGTAAAATAATTTTGAAGGATCTTTGAAAAATTCTGTGAACTCATTAAATGATGCGGAATAAAAATTTTCTTTGAATATCTCTAATTTTTTGATGCACCTTTTAATATGATCTTTAAACAAAGTAATTTCAGCTTCTATAATTGGACCCGCAACCGCGTGTGCTGAAAGATTTGTAGTGTATTCGCGGAATCTTAAAGCTTCTTTTTTGCCGAAAACTTCTTCCAGAATTTCTTCAGTTGAAGTAAATGCAAATTTGTAGGCTTCATCGTACAAAGTGCGCTCAGAAACTTGAGAAAGTATGAACTCAAATTCCATAATTTTTTGTTCTAATAAATCTACCGGATTTTTTTTAACGACTTTCATAAACTTCATTATGCGCAACCAACTTTTGAAAATGAAACAATTTCGAAATTATCTTTGTCGATATAATCGGCAGTAAATTAAAATATTTTACACGGTACCGGATTTTAGTATGAAATGCGCCTCCTGTAATTAATTATCGAACTTTTTTCTAAATGTTAAATAAAAATTGCAAAAAAGAAATCCAGAAATTTATTGTTACCTTATGCATTTGAATCTGTCAGATTCCGGACACCCAATGGTGCAGGAAAGCCGAAATGACATCTTCAAATGATCAATTTTTTTTAATTTTCCCTTAGAATTTTTAATTAAAATTGCTTTGCATCTTCATGACTTTGCGATGAATTTATGTTCCTAAATATCTATCTTTCATTAAATAATTTTGAACATAATCTTTTACGCCATTTTCGATTGATGAAATTTCTTTATGGTAACCGGCGCTTTTTAATTTATTCAAATTTGCTTCGGTGAAATATTGATATTTGCCGCGTAAAACTTCCGGCATTTCAACATATTCAATATTTACGGGCTTATTCATCGCATTAAAAATTGATTTTATAAGATCGTTCCAGGTGCGAGCATTTCCGGTTCCGATATTAAAAATTCCGTTTTTATCTTTATGTTCCAAAAAGAAAAGCGACATTTCAACGGCATCTTTTACATAAATGAAATCGCGCATTTGTTCGCCGTCTTTAAATTCATCTTTATAAGATTTAAAAAGATTTACTTTTCCGTTATCGCGAATTTGCTCAAAAGCTTTGTGAATTACGCTTCTCATTTCGCCTTTGTGAAATTCATTTGGACCGTAAACATTGAAGAATTTCAAACCGACAATTTTATCAAGAATTTTATTTCGTTTTGCCCAAAGATCAAACATGTGTTTTGAATATCCGTACATATTAAGCGGAATCAATTTTTCAAGTTCATTTTCATTATCATCATAACCGAAATTTCCATCGCCGTAAGTTGCCGCCGAAGATGCATAAATAAATCTCGCTTTTCGCGGAAGCGAATATTTAGCAAGATCCATAGTGTAGCGGTAATTATTTTCCAAAAGATAATCGGCATTTTTTTCGGTAGTTGATGAGCAGGCGCCCATATGAATTATTGCTTCAACATCAAATGGAACATTTTCTTCACGAACTCTTTCAATAAAATCATTTTTATGAATTACATCAACGAATTTTAAGCCGACTAAATTTTTCCACTTTTCGGATGTTCCCAAAGAATCAACGATTATAATATTTTCCTCGCCAAGTTGATTTAAGCGCCAAACAAAAGCGCTGCCTATAAATCCCGCGCCGCCTGTTACAACTATCATTTATTAAACTCCTGATTAACTAAATAAAACTGAACTTCAATTTAATTATATTATTAAATCTTTTCAAAGAATTAAAAATTACTTTTATTTTCCAAATACCTAATTTATATAATCGAATTTATTATTTAAATATTTTATATTGATTCATAATTTATTCTTTCTAAATTTAATTACATTTACAAATTATATTTAAATAGTTAAGATATTTCAAAAATAAGCATTAATTGATAATGGAAAATAAATTTCAACAATTACACGATTTACTAAGCAAAAGAATTTTAGTTTTAGATGGCGCAATGGGAACAATGATTCAGCGCCACAAATTATCAGAAGAAAATTTCCGCGGTGAAAGATTTAAAGATCATCAACATCCTTTAAAAGGAAATAATGATCTTCTTTCTTTAACTCAACCGGAAATTATAAAAAATATTCATCGCGAATATTTTGAAGCCGGTGCCGATATTGTTGAAACAAATACTTTTAACTCGACATCAATTTCCCAGGCGGATTATAAAACTGAAAATCTTGTTTATGATATTAATTATTCTGCGGCAAAACTTGCAAAAGAAGCAGCGGATGAATTTACAAAATTAAATCCCGAAAAGCCTAGATTTGTAGCGGGTGCAATTGGTCCCACAAATAAAACTCTTTCACTTTCACCAAATGTAAATGATCCCGGATTTCGCGCAATGTCTTTTGATGAAATGGTAAATTCATATTATGAACAAGTAAAAGGTTTGGTTGAAGGCGGAGTTGATATTCTTCTTGTTGAAACTATTTTTGATACGCTAAATGCAAAAGCCGCGATTTATGCGATCGAAGATTTTTGCGAAAAAAATAAAATCGAAATACCGGTTATGATCTCGGGAACTATTGTAGATCAAAGCGGAAGAACACTTTCCGGACAAACTACCGAAGCATTTTGGATCTCAGTTTCACACACAAAAAATTTATTGAGCATCGGGTTAAATTGCGCGCTCGGTTCAAAACAAATGAAACCTTTCGTGCAAGAGCTTTCGAAAATTGCAAATTGCTATATCAGTCTTTATCCAAACGCCGGTTTGCCAAATGAATTTGGCGGCTATGATGAAACTGCAAAACAAATGGCAGAGATATTAAAAGAATATGCCGAATTAGGATTCCTAAATGTCGTTGGCGGATGCTGCGGGACAACTCCCGAACATATAAAATTTATTTCTGAAATAGTTACTGAACTTTCGCCAAGAGAAATTCCTAATGTTGAACCTTATTTAAGATTAAGCGGATTGGAGCCGCTTGTAGTTCGTCCGGAATCAAATTTTATAAATGTTGGTGAAAGAACGAATGTTGCCGGTTCTAAAAAATTTGCAAAATTAATTTTAGCTGATGATTACGATTCTGCTTTAAGCATAGCAAGACAGCAAGTAGAAAACGGTGCGCAAATTCTTGATGTAAATATGGATGAAGGTTTGCTTGATTCAGAAAAGGCGATGAATAGATTTTTGAATCTGCTAGCGGTTGAACCCGAGATTGCAAAACTTCCGATAATGCTTGATTCATCTAAGTGGAGTGTGATTGAAACCGGATTAAAATGTTTGCAAGGGAAATGTGTTGTAAACTCGATAAGTTTAAAAGAAGGTGAGGAAAAATTTAAAGAGCAAGCGAATAAAGCTTTGAAATATGGTGCGGCTATTATTGTAATGGCGTTTGATGAAAAAGGGCAAGCTGATACTTTCGAACGTAAAATAGAAATTTGCGAACGAGCTTATAAAATTTTAACGGAGGAAATAGGATTCCCTCCGCAAGATATAATTTTTGATCCGAATATTTTGGCTATTGCTACAGGAATTGAAGAGCATAACAATTATGCAGTTAATTACATTGAAGCAACCCGCTGGATCAAACTAAATCTTCCTCATGCAAAAATAAGCGGTGGTGTTAGCAATCTTTCATTTTCATTTAGAGGAAATGATCGCGTTCGTGAAGCAATGCACTCAGCATTTCTTTATCACGCAATAAAATCCGGAATGGATATGGGAATTGTTAATGCCGGACAGCTAGAAGTTTACGAAGAAATCCCGAAAGATCTTTTAGAATTAGTAGAAGATGTAATTTTAAATAGAAGAAATGATGCAACTGAAAGATTAATTGAGTTTGCTGAAAAAGTTAAGCAAAAAGATAAAACTCAAATTGAGAAAGAAACCTGGCGTGAAAATTCCGTTGAAGAAAGATTGAAACATTCCTTAATAAAAGGAATTGTTGATTACATTGATGTTGATATCGAAGAAGCCCGACAAAAATATGATAAGCCGCTCTCAGTGATTGAAGGTCCTTTGATGGACGGAATGAATGTTGTTGGAGATCTTTTTGGCGCGGGAAAAATGTTTTTGCCGCAAGTTGTAAAATCAGCGCGTGTGATGAAAAAAGCGGTTGCGTATTTGCTTCCATATATAGAAGCTGAAAAAGAAAAATCAGATTCAAAAAATGCCGGCAAAATATTACTGGCAACAGTAAAAGGCGATGTTCACGATATCGGAAAAAATATTGTTGGCGTAGTTTTGGGCTGCAACAATTATGAAGTTATTGACTTAGGCGTAATGGTTCCAAAAGAAAAAATCCTTGAAGAAGCAGTTAAAAATAATGTTGATGTAATTGGGCTTAGCGGATTAATTACACCATCGCTTGATGAAATGGTTGAAGTTGCACAGGAAATGGAATCGCGCGGAATGAAAATTCCTTTGCTCATCGGTGGCGCTACAACTTCAAGAATTCACACTGCTGTAAGAATTGCAGAAAATTATAGCGGCGCGGTTGTGCATGTTTTGGATGCATCCAGAAGCGTTCCGGTTGTAAGTAATTTATTGAACAATGAATCAAAAAATAATTTTATTCAAAATACAAAAAATGAATATCAGAAATTGCGCGATGAACATTTGAAAAAACAATCTGCAAAAGATTTTATTTCACTTGAAGAAGCACGCAAAAATAAATTAAGTATTGATTGGGAAAATTCCGAAATAAAAATTCCGAATCAACTTGGAATTTCTGTTTTCGAAAATTATCCTTTAAATGAATTAAGAAATTATATTGATTGGACTCCGTTTTTCCAAGCTTGGGAATTAAAAGGAAAGTATACCGAGATTTTCAAAAATGAAAATTATGGCAGCGAAGCTAAAAAACTTTTTGATGATGCAAATAAATTGCTCGATAAAATTATTGATGAAAAATTATTAACCGCAAATGCAGTCTTCGGAATTTTTCCTGCAAATTCAATTCAAGATGATATTGAAATTTATGCAGATGAAGATCGTAATGGAATTTTAACTACATTTCATACTTTACGCCAGCAAAGTAAAAAAGCCGGAAGCGTGGCGAATATTGCTCTTGCTGATTTTATTGCTCCGAAAGAAAGCGGAAAAAAAGATTATCTCGGAATGTTTGCTGTAACTGCGGGAATCGGGATTGAAAATCTTTTAGAAAATTTTGCAAGCGAGCACGATGATTATAATTCAATTTTAGTTAAAGCTTTGGCGGATAGGCTTGCCGAAGCTCTTGCTGAAAAACTTCATGAAGAAGTTAGAAAAAAATATTGGGGCTACGCGGAAAATGAAAATCTTTCCAATGAAGATTTGATTAAAGAAAATTATGCCGGGATCCGTCCCGCGCCAGGTTATCCGGCTCAACCCGATCATACTGAAAAAGTGATCTTGTTCAAATTGCTGGATGTTGAAAAAAATACCAAAATAAAATTAACAGAATCTTTGGCAATGTATCCGGCTGCATCAATTTGCGGATTGTATTTTGCAAATCCGGAATCAAAATATTTCGGCGTTGGAAAAATTAATAAAGATCAAGTTGAAGATTATCACAAGCGCAAAGGAATGAGTTTGCAGGAAATTGAAAAATGGCTTTTACCGGTTTTGAATTATAAGTGAAATTAATGGAAAATTCAAAATAGAAAAATAAAAAGTATATGAATATGGAAATTTAAATTGTCATTTCGGCTGTGCTTCTTTCCAAGAATCGGGAACTAAAATTTTTGGATGTCATTGCGATCCTGATTTTATCAGGAGAAGTAATCTCTTTTTTCTTTTAAATTTCAGAGTTCGCCACGCTCCGCTCGCTATGACAAAAACAAGAAAAGATTCCGGACAAGCCGGAATGACTCAATTAATAAACTGATAACTCATAACTAATTTATGAAAATTCTTGCTACACTTTGCTATGTAAAAAATAACGGTAAGACTTTGATGCTTTACCGGAATAAAAAAGAAAATGATTATCACAAAGGGAAATGGAATGGACTCGGCGGAAAATTTGAAGACGGGGAAACTCCCGAAGAATGCGCCGTTCGCGAAATTTATGAAGAATCAGGATTAAGAATTTCCAATCCTAAAATGAATGGATTTATAACGTTTCCTAATTTTGACGGTAAAAATGATTGGTATGTTTTTCTTTTTACGGCAAATAATTTTACAGGTGAATTGATCGATTCTCATGAAGGAAAATTGGAATGGATAAATGATGAAAATCTTCTTGGTCTTAATTTATGGGATGGCGACAAGATATTTTTAAAATGGATCTTGGAAGAAAAATTTTTTAGCGCGAAATTTAATTACGAAAATGGTAAGTTTATTGATTATGAAGTAAATTTTTATTGACCATTGTTTTGACCAATATTTACAGTATTCAAATTAATAATTAGAAAAATTTAAGGCAATTACAAAATCAAAATGTGAAATCGTAATTGCCTTAAATTTTAGTTTTTACTTCTTGTTTTTGAAACTGCCGACATTATTCCGATTCCGATAATTATGATTGCACCGACAATTATCCATTCTGTACTGATTCCGATTTTTACTGCCGCATAAGCCAATCCAACGATTACCAAAATTGTTCCTATAATGTATGCCAAAAAGTTATTCATAAATTTTCCTTTATTTAAAATTTATTTCGGCGGAGCCATAAATTCCGGACCAACATTTCCATGTATTGTTTCATTTAAAATCTGATCAATTTTCTTCATGGAATTTTCATCAATTTTGAAATCCCAGATTTCATTAACCGGATCCAATTGTTTCGGATGCCGTGCTCCCCAAAGTGCAACATCAACATTTTTATCCAATATCCACCGCAGTGCAAGATGAATTACATTTTTGCCATATTGCTCCTGAGCATATTTATCAAGCCTTTCAACAGCATTTAAATATTCCTGATACTTTGGCATTTGAAATTTCGGATCAACTTTACGCAAATCATCACCTTCAAAATTTGTATCTCTTTTCATTTTGCCTGAAAGAAGCCCGCGACAAATTGCTCCGTACGCCAATATTTTAATGTTATTCTTTTTGCAATAAGGTAAAATATCTTTTTCAATTTCGCGCTCGAACAAATTGTACGGCGGCTGATTTGTATGCAGCGGTGCAATTTTTCTGAATTCATCCATTTGTTCAACTGAATAATTACTTACTCCAATTGCGCGGATTTTTCCTTCATTGAAAATATTTAACATTGCTTCAGCAGTTTCTTCAAAAGGAATTTTTTCATCGGGCCAGTGAATTTGATAAATATCTATGTAATCAGTTTTTAATCTTTTTAACGAATCATCAACTTCTTTAAAGATTCTTTCTTTGGAAGAATTTCTTTTAATATTTTCGCCAAATTCCAGTCCCACTTTTGTAGCAATAAAAATTTCATCGCGTTTTCCATATTTCTGAATCGCTTTTCCAACAATTTCTTCTGAAACTCCGGAACCGTAAACAGGCGCAGTATCAAGCAGATTTATTCCTTTGTCAAGCGCTTGATGAATGGTTTTGATTGATTCTTTTTCTTCAGTTCCGCCCCACAGCCAACCGCCTATTGCCCAAGTCCCCAAAGCAATTCTTGTAACTTCTTTGTCCAATCCTTCGATTTTAATTTTTTCCATTTTCTCCTCAATGTGAATTATTGAATTATCATTCAATAATAAAATAATTTTCCGGAAATAAAATAATCTTTATGAAATTTTTAAACTCTCAGCCAAAAGAAGTTCCAAAATGTATGCGTCTTCAATCGCGTAACCGCCTAAATCATTATTAAAATAGCAGTAAATATTTTTTCCTTCTGAATTTTCACGCAATATAAATTCTTTCCAATCATTTAAAGTATTTTCATCAAAATGATTTTCAGCAGGATTTTGCGGATTGTGAAATCTTATGTAAATATTTTTTGATGTTGAAATTCTTGGCGTAATTTCTACTGATTTTTCGTAATTGCAAAATGCAATGTTATTTTTAGACAGTAATTCGAATATTGAAAAATCCCACCAGGAAGTATTGCGGAATTCAAAGGTATAATTAAAATCTTTTGGAAGTTTATCTATAAAATTTTCAAGCAGCATGGCATTAAATATAAAACTTGGCGGAAATTGAAAAAGCATCATTGCTAATTTTTCTTTGAACTTACTCACGGCATCCATAAATATTTTCAGATCTTCATCCACCGAATTTAATTTTTTTATGTGAGTGATAATTCGATTTGCTTTTACAGAAAACTTAAAATTTTCCGGAGAAGCATCCCGCCATTTTATAATTGTTTGCTTCTCCGGCATTTTATAGAAGGTATTGTTGATCTCAACAGTTGAAAATTTTGACGCAAAAAATTCAAACCAATTTGATTGATTTGTTCCTGCAGGATAAAAAATATTTTTCCAATGTTTGTAACTCCATCCGGAAGTTCCGATAAGAATATTTTTATCCTTCAGAATATTGTCAAAATTCATTTTTAACCGGAATTATTTTGCCCATCCAATTACACCGCAAGCCAATCTTTTACCGGCATCGCCTGTTGGTTGTGTTTTAAAATCATCTTCTTTTTCGTGCACGATTAAAGCGCGTCCTATAATTGAATTCACACCTTCAAAAGAAATAATTCTATCTAAAATTACAAGATTAGCTTTGCCGTTTTGATCTGCTGTAATATTTCCGAGATCTCCAACATGCCTGTCTTTACTGAATGGCCCGCCATGCGGTTTATCCAATGGATTAAAATGTCCGCCCGCAGAATTGCCGTCCTTTGTTGAACAATCTCCAAACTCGTGAATGTGAATTCCGTGTTTGCCGGGAGTTAATCCTTCTATTTCCGCAACGATCTTTATCCCGTTATTTTCTTTTGTAAAAGTAACAGTTCCCTTAACATTATTGCCTTCGGTTGGCGTTAAAGTTACGATCGCTTTTGTCAGGGCGTTTGATTTTTTACTTTGCGCCGGCAGAATTGCCGTTATTAAAAATAATGCTATCACTAAAAAATAAAATTTTAATTTCATTATTTGATTTCTCCTTTATCAATCAAATTTAATTACGATCTTATTTTGATTTAATGAATCAATTTCCAATCTTGAAATTTTTCCATTATCATTTTGTATTGTAGAAATTTTAATTACGCGATCAATTACATAATCGCTTTTTATTATTTCATCCTCTTCAAGATCCAAAATTATTTCAAAAGAATTGTCAGATTTTTTGATAATTAATTTTTTCAAAATAACATCTTCTACGACTGAACTTTCACCATTTGCTGCAATTTCAAAAATTGAAATTTTCGAGTCGGAATGAATTTTATTAAAATCAGAAATAAATTTATCCCAATCAGAATGCGGCACTTCAATATTTTGCATATTTTTTACCAGTATTTTGGTTTACCGAAATAATTGAATAATGAACTTTCATACTCGCGTGTAATTTCTTTTGAATCATCATACTTCGGACTTTTTTCAATTATATCTTTTGCAAGATCAACATAAACTGAAGAATCCGTCCAATCAATTCTGCTTATCCAATTCGGGAAAAGCAAAAATTTATCGCCGCTTAAAAGCCATTTTCCCGTATCAACAACCAAATAATGAATTTGCCAGGTTTCATCATCAATTATAAAATCATCAATATGGCCGATATTATCTTCTATTGCTTTTACATCGTAATCAATTATTTCATTGCAGCTGCGAAGATTCGGATCGCCTTTTGGTTTATCTTCCTGATCGTTTTCCTTGTTTTCATCAGGCACCGGAACTAGATCCGGCACAGGAAAATTTCCCATTCCGGGATCCCAATAAACAGGCCATTGATAATAATTTATCATATCGGTTTCGTGCTGTTTTGAAACGGGCTTATCTTTTGAAATATCCGGACTTTTTTCGATAAATGTTTTTGTAAGATCAACCGGAAAAGTTTCTTCATCCCAATTCGGCTGTCTTAACGCGGCAGGCGAGATCAAAACCAAACGGCTTTCGAGCCAGTTGCCTGTATCAGCGATCAAATAACGGATTCGCCAACTGTGATCATCAAAATAAAAATCATCAACTTTGCCGATCTTTCCATCTTTCGCCTGAATATGAAATCCTTTTAAGTGCTTAAAACTGCGCAGCATAATTTCCTCCGTAATAAAATTAAACTATTACTCGCGGCTCCGGTGAAGTTCTGTCTGTTCCGCTCGGATTATCAGAATCACCACCCGCGCAATGATTGCAGCAATAAATTGTATTATCAACTTCAATTCCGTGACCAATTACTTTACAACCGCAGTGCGCGCAAACAGGTGCCAATTGATGAATTGCGCATTCAAAACTATCAAACGTGTAAGTTTTTCCTGCCATCGTTACTTCAAAAGATCTGTGATAATCATTTCCGCAAAGATTACATCTTCCCATTTTCATCTCTCCTTAATCATTATTAAATCTATATGTTACATTTCAAGATAAAAAAAGCAATATTTAAAACAATGATAAATAAATAATATCAATTTCGATTTTTGAAGATGAAATTCGTAAACTTTTTAACATAGTGAATAGTAAAAAGATCAATTTGATTGAACAGAATTTTAGGTTTTTAAAAATAAAAATGCCGCCCGGAAATATTTTGAAAATCCGCAACGGCAAAATGGATTTTTATTCTGTTAAAAAATGAAAAATTTTTCTCATCAAAAATGAATTGAAATTATCAAATCAAAATCTGAAATTGAAAATCTTCCAATCAAAAAAAATTATTTTCCTTCATTTTGATTTTGCATTTCCTGCCATGGATTTTTATCAGTGTTCCACATTTCTGATTTTATTTTCCACTGATTATTTTGCTTTACCCAAACAGTTAAATATTTTCCCTTATCATTATATGGCTCTTCCATATTTTTCATTTCCATTGTTAAATCGTAAGTGCCGATTTCGTAAAGCATTTCATCATTGCCGAAAAGTTCAATGGTTTTGAAATTTATATCTTTTAATTTCATTTCATCTTGTTTTGAATCTTTTTCAACTTGTGCTTTAATTTCGCTTTTTCCTTTAAGCATCGGCTGGTAACTCGGCAGCGAAACTGCATCCTCGGTATAAAACTCAACTATCTCATTCATTTGATTGCTTAACATTGCTTTTTTCAATTTCTCATTTATTTTTTCGATTTCAGATTTGTATTTGCTCATATCTTTTTGAGCAAACGAAGTTGAAATCAGAATTGAAAAAAACACTGCAATCACAAAAAGTACACGCTTCATCTTTTCCTCCTTTAAAATAAAAAACTCAAACATTCTTAAACATTTAAAAAGAACGTTTGAGTTAAAATCTAATAATTTCAAATATTAAATCAACAGAAATATTTATTTCAGAACATAAGAACAACGCCTAAATGAATTGTAATGAAATCAGTTTTTGATTCCGATACTGTATAAAGAACTTGTTCATCTTCAATTCTGATCGATCCTTTTTGAAGATATTCCGCATTGCTTCCGTAAAGATAGCGACCTTTCAGATCAAGCCAAATGCTGCCTAATTGATTTTTCTCAATTTCATTTTCTTCAAATTCTTTTAATCTGATTATAAATCCGCCGCCAAATCCGTAACTCCAGGCAAAGTCATCAAAATTTACAGAACTCGCAACTTCTTCGCCTGTTAATTCATTTTCAACAGAAGTCTGCGCAAAGAAATACGAGCCGCCCAAAAGTACTTCTAAATATGGACGCACAACTCCGTGGAGCGGCATTATTTGTGAAAGAAGATGAAAATTTACAAGATTATAACTTCTATCAACATTAACCCAAACATCGCGAATTGTTCCGCTGAAAGGTTCTCTGCGGGTTTCGTTTCCGTAATTTATGTAACCGAAATTTAATCCGAGTGAAACCGGTAAATTTGGACGCGGATTCCAAAATGAAAAATGTCCACTAACGCCAAATCCTTCATTATTCATTTGTTCTTTAAATTCGTTTTGAGGTAAAGCAGTTGTAAAATTAATGCCGAAATTTTGAGCGGAATTTACGCCTGTAAAAATTAAAACAAAAAATAAAATTAATTTGAAAGATGTTTTCATGTTTGTGCCCTGTATTTGGAAAAATAAGTTATTCAAAATTAAAAATTTAAAAGATCTTTCGGAATACTCTTTAAGATTCTTTTTTTTTTATTTTGACGAAGTTAGGTTCGATTTTGTTCAAATATAAAAAGGGAAAATGTGAAAATGGAAAATTATATCAAAAAAATTTTTTAAGATTCGAAATTGAAAATTTTATGCGGAAATTTCGAATTTATTTAAAATAGTAAGAGCGGAAAATTTTCCGCTCTCATAAAACAATTTAATTAGACTTTAACAAATTTTGATGATAAAGCGCCGCAAATCTGGCAATTTTCTTCAGGCTTTCCGAATTCAATATGACCGCAAACCGGACACAAATATATTTCAGAAACATCAATATCTTTTCCTTGCTCAGCCGCTTCCAAAGCCATTTGATAGAGTTTTGCGTGAACTTCTTCAGCTTTTACCGCATAATCAAACATTCTTTTTGCTTTGTGTTCTTCCGAAATTGCTTCTTCAAGCATTGGCGGATACATTTCTTTGAATTCGTAAGTTTCGCCTTCAATCGCTGCTTTTAAGTTTTCAACTGTTGAACCAATTCCATCTAAAGATTTTAAATGTCCTTCAGCGTGAATTCTTTCAGCTTCGGCAGCGGTTTCAAATAATTTTGCAATGTTAGGAAATCCGTCTTTCGCTGCTTTTTTTGCAAATGCTAAATATTTTTGGCTCGCCTGAGATTCGCCGGCAAACGCTTCTTTCAAATTTTCTTTTGTTTTTGACATATTTTTATATTGTGTTAGTTAGTAAAAATTCTTTCGAAATATACTAAAATAAGAGATAAACATCGAGAAAACCGGGAAGTTAAATTCTGAATTATTTAAAGAAATTTCAGGTAAGAAATTTAAACTTTATTAAATAATAAATATTTAATCAATAATTCTAAATTCTGAATTCTACATTAAAAATTATTTGTAATTTCTAAAATATTTCAACT
>CBDUBH010000061.1:0-21260 GCA_965365345.1 uncultured Melioribacteraceae bacterium | reverse complement strand
TGAACAGGGAAGAGGTTTTGCAGTTGTGGCTGATGAAGTAAGAAAATTAGCTGAAAGAACAACAAAAGCAACAAAAGAAATTGCAGA
The DNA here is from genome assembly GCA_965365345.1 of uncultured Melioribacteraceae bacterium. Classification (GTDB taxonomy): domain Bacteria; phylum Bacteroidota; class Ignavibacteria; order Ignavibacteriales; family SURF-24; genus CBDUBH01. Next base: position 21,173 of record CBDUBH010000061.1, on the reverse strand, counting down.
CATGATCAAAAAAATTCAGTTGGATACACAAGACGCGGTTTCTTCAATAAAATTGGGTACTCAGGAAGTTGAAAAAGGAAAGGTTCTCGCAAATAAAGCAGGCGATGCTTTAAATGATATAATAAAAGGAACTTCAAAAGTATCTGATGTAATTGCGCAAGTTGCTGCTGCTGCAGAAGAACAATCAAAAGCAAGCGAAGAGATAAGCAAAAATATTGAAGGAATTTCATCAGTTACTCAACAATCTGCTGCGGGCGCAAATGAAATTGCTAACGCCGCGGAAGATCTAAGCAGATTGACCGAAAATTTGCAATACATAATTGATCATTTTAAAACTTTGAATCTGCAAATTTCTAAAAAAGAAATGGTAAAAAATAATTATTCGCTTAAAGGATATTAAATTTTAAATTCATTTCGAAAAAATATGCGTGAGCGGTAAAATAATTTCTTCTGCAAATTAAAATTTTTTGTGCTGAATGTATTGTACCCGGCAAAAAATAATTGCACCATCGCATAAATTAATTGAAAAATAAATTAAAAATTAAAGATTTCTGTCCGATAATAAAAAAAGAAATAAAACTTACTTGCCTAAGTTCAAATTAAAATTTAAAGGCTGAAAAATAATGAGTGATTTTTTGAAATTATACGAAAATTACATTAAAATGCTAAAATCCGATGATCCCTCGGAAAGAAGATCCGCTATTGAAGAATTCATGGCGAAAGATATTGATGAAGAAATTGCACAACTTCTTACATCGGCGCTAATCGACCCTGATAAAGGCGTAAGAGATTCTGCATCAATTACTTTAACTTATAACGGACATCCTTCAATTCCAAAATTTGTTGTACCTTATATTTCCTCAACTGAAATTTCGGTTAGGAATTTAGCGGGCGAAATTCTATTAAGAATCGGCGAGCCGGCTATTGAGCCAATGATCAAATATCTGGAAGATGCAAACGATGATGATCAAAAATTCTTGATTGATATTATGGGACTTATCGGAAGCGAAATTCCGGTTACGGAAATTACCCGAGTGCTTGATAACAGCACAAATGAAAATGTAATTCTGGCGTGTCTTGAAGCTTTGGGAAATATAAAAAATGAAGATTCAGTTGAAAAGCTGATTGAATTTTACGAAAAAAACGAACTCTACAAACCTACGATCATTGAAGCCTTGGGAAAAATAGAATCACAAAAAGTATTGGATTTTATAATTTCAAAATATAATGATGAAGATGAATTAACCAAATTTTCCATTATAGAAAGTTTGGGGAATTTAGGTAATGAACAAACTTTCTTTTTCTTACTTTCGGAATTGACCAAAATAAAAGGTCCGCTTATTTGGCCGGTAATTTCATCATTACAGGAATTAAAACAAAAATTCGGTTTGGATCTTCCTTTTGATGAAAGTATAAAAAATTCAATTTTATATACTTTATTGGAAGCCGAGCAAAAATATAAAAGAGCAGCGGCAAGTTTAATAACCGTTTTTGACGATAAAGATATTTTAGATGCTCTTTTGAAAATTTACGGATCAGATTTTGAAACCGATGAAAACATTAAGCCCGCATTTTTCCAACTTTCATCAATTGTCTATCCTAAAGTTGCAAATTTAATAAAGCAAGCTCCGGAAAACTTGAAAAATCTTCTTTGGCTTTTAAAAGAATTAGGTGAGTTTAACAATTTTGAAAATTTGAATGAACTTTCCGAATTAGATAAAAGAAGTTTGAGCGATGCTTTTATTTTGTGCCTGGATAATCCGGATGAAGAAGTAAGAAGAACTTCCGTGGAATTGCTTTTTGCTGTGAATCTTGAAACCGCTTTGGTTTTTGTTGATTCGATGATAGAGGACGACAATATTTGGAACAGACTAAAAATACTGGAATTGTTGGAAAATGTTTTTGATCCGAGAGTGAATGATGTTTTCAAAAAACTTATGAATGATCCGGAAGAAATGATTAAAGAAAGAGCTGCTTGGAGTTTGGCTCAAAGAGGAATAACTGTTTAAAATTAAATGAGAAAATTTTTGATATGAGCAATTTGCCCAATATGGACTTTACGAAAAATCAAACTCTGCCAAATTTTGGATTAGCCGGTAAAACTTTTACAATGAGTGATAAAACTTTTGAGGCATGGCGAAAATACATCTATGAAATTTGCGGAATTTATTTTCAGGATAATAAAAAATATTTGCTCGAAAGCAGGCTTCAAAAAAGAATAAGTTTTTTGGGTCTGGATTCATTCGATGCATATTTGGATTACATAAAATATCATCCGGGAAGAACCTCGGAAGTTAGATATTTATATGAAGCGATCACAATTAATGAAACATTCTTTTTCAGAAATCAGCCGCAGCTTGATGCTTTGGTAACTTCAGTAATTCCTGATCTGCTTAAATCTCCATACAAAGTTAATAAAAACAAGATCAGAATTTGGAGTGCGGCATCATCTTCCGGAGAAGAAGCATATTCGGTTGCAATGGTTTTAACAGATCTTATAAAACCGAAATTTCCGCAGCTGGAATTTGAAATTGTTGGAACAGATATTAATCAGGCGATGATAGAAACTGCGAAAAAAGGCGTTTACAGAGAATATGCAATTAGAAATACGCCGCCTTATTATCTGAAAAAATACTTTAAAACAGCGGGCAATACTTATGAGATTGCTCCCGAAATTAAAAATTTGGTATCTTTCAAAAACTTAAATCTTTATGAAGATATCGGAATGAAAGGCATGATAAATTTTGACATTATCTATTGTGCCAATGTTCTAATTTACTTTGACATAAAATCAAAAATAAAAGTAGTATCAAACTTATATAACTCGCTTTATAAAGGCGGCTATCTGTTTATAGGATATTCAGAAACATTGCATGGAATTTCCAAAGCATTTAAACTTTTGAGCTATCCTAAAACAATCGGTTACAAAAAGGAGTAAACATTCAAAATGAAGAAGGTCATTTTAATAGCGGACGATTCACCAACTATAAGGAAATTTGTTTCTTTTTCGCTTACAATGCAGGGATTTGAAGTTGTGCCTGCATGTGATGGAATGGAAGCAATTGAAAAACTTCCGGCAAATAAGGTGGATTTAGTTATTACCGATTTGAATATGCCTAATCTGGATGGCTTTGAATTAATAAAATCGATCCGGGGAAATGAAGATTACAGAGAAATTCCAATCATTATTCTTTCATCGCTTTCGGCAAGTGAAGATATTGAAAAAGGAATGAGTTACGGAGCAAATTCTTATTTGGTAAAACCATTTGATCCGAAAAGAATTCAATACGAAGTTGCAAAATATTTAAATTAAAGAGGTTTTTAACTATGGCACTCAAATTTCTTGTTGTGGATGATTCGGTTACAATGCGCAGAATCGTTGCAAATTCTCTTAAAAATTTAGGATACGATGGAATTGTGGAAGCTGTCGACGGAAAAGATGCGCTTGATAAATTGGCTGCAGATTCCGAAATCAATTTTGTTATTACCGATTGGAATATGCCGGTTGTAACCGGACTGGAATTAACAAAAAGTTTAAGAGCGGATGAAAAATATTCAAAACTACCGATTTTAATGGTTACTACTCGCGGCGTTAAAGAGGATATAATTGAAGCGCTTCAGGCAAAAGTTTCAAATTACATAATTAAACCGTTTACTCCGCAAGTTTTAAAAGAAAAAATAGATCAAATTTTAGCCAACATTCAATAGGACCAGGTAAATAAGATGGATGATAAATTTAATATGACAGCTGTATTTGAAAAACTTAACGATCTGAGAGTTTTGTTTGAGTATGCCCAGAAAATAGTTCCTATTTTGCAAAGCTTGGCAGATTTTATGAATGATACTGTGCCGCTTCTTGAACAAATAAATCATTCGATTGCAGATAGTACTTCTAAAATACCGAAAGCTTCTAACCAAATCAGTGATGTTACAAGCGCAACGGAACTTGCAACGACAGAAATTCTGGATCTTGTTGATACAATTTCAAACAGATTAAATCAAGTTGAAACTGAGGTAAAAGCAATAAGCCAGGTTGAATTAAAAAAAGCTGAACTTCTTTCAAAATTGGAAAATCTTTTAAATGATAATTCCGAAGCCAAAGAAATAATTTCACAATTTAAAGATTTGAATTCGGTTAAAGGTTCAATAGAAAAAATAAATTCGATATTCCCTGAAATTATGAACGACACTTACAGCATTACTCTTTCGCTTCAAGTTCAGGATATTACTTCTCAACAGTTAGCAGCTGTTAATCACTTAATTCAATCAGTTCAGCAAAGATTGGCTTCAATTATTGAAGATATTGATACTTCACACTTAAACAATGATTACAAACTTGATGCACCGGATGGCGCAACTTTTGATCCGAATGCAAGCTACGATAAATCAGCTTCAAGACAAGATATGGCTGATTCAATAATGAACGGAACAAATCAAAAAGCATCACAAGACGAAATAGACAAGTTATTTTTATGAGTATGGACCAAGACGCTTTATTCGCAATGCTCAACGATCCTGAAATGAAGGATATTTTTGAGAGCTTTTTAGTTGAAACTAAAGAAATTTTTGAAAAATTAGATCTGGAATTAGTTGAAATTGAACAACGTCCTAATGATACAGATCTTTTAAACTCAATTTTCAGGGCTTTTCACACGATAAAAGGAACTTCCGGGTTTTTGGGATTGGAAAAATTGACCAAAGTTACCCATAGAAGTGAAGATATTCTAAATAAGTTGAGAAAAGGCGAAGCCAAATTAAACAGCTTTATTATGGATATCATTTTGGATTCATTTGATAAAATGAAATCATTAGCGCTTCAAATTGAAAATCACAAAAATGAAAATGTTGAAATTAAAGATACTTTAGATTCTTTAGATGAGCTTATAAAACAGCTTGATGCGGGAATTATTCCCGGTGAAGGCGCTGCAAAAAAAGTTGTTAAAGAAGAAAAGTCTGCGGAAATAAATCCAGTTCAGATCGAAGAAAATTCTGCAGAAGAACAAGAAAATGAAAATGATGATGAAATAATTCAAGAGCAGATTCAAAATTCAAATGAACCTCAGGAAAATAAAACATCAGCATCAAAAGTAACTGCGCCGCAAAGAGATAATACAATTCGTGTAGATGTTGAAAGATTAGACGAATTATTAAATATCGTTTCTGAATTGGTACTTGGAAGAAATCGCCTTTCGCAGGTAAATACTGAATTTGCCTTGGAAAATGAAGGCTCAAAACTTTCGCGTGATCTTGCAGATGCTTCAAAACAAATTGATCTGATGACTACCGAACTTCAACTTGCCGTAATGAAAACAAGAATGGTGAAGATCGGAAAAGTTTTCAATCGTTATCCGAGAATTGTCCGCGATCTTGCAAAAGAAACAAAAAAACAAGTTCAGTTGATAGTCAGCGGAGAAGAAACTGAATTAGATAAAACTCTGATTGAAGAAATTAACGATCCGCTTGTGCATTTGATCAGAAATGCGGTTGATCATGGAGTTGAAACCCCCGAGATAAGAAAAGCTGCGGGAAAAGATCCCGTTGGAAAAGTTTATCTTTCAGCTGAGCACGAAGGAAATCACATAATAATTACAATTGAAGATGACGGCAAAGGAATTGATCCTGATATAATTAAAGATAAAGCAGTTAAAAAAGGTTTGATCACTCGCGAAAAAGCAAATGAATTAAGCAGACAAGAAGCATATAATTTGATATTTTTGCCGGGATTTTCGACTGCAGAAGTTGTTACAAACGTTTCGGGACGCGGCGTAGGAATGGATGTTGTAAAAACAAACGTTACTAAATTGCGCGGCTTGATAAATGTTGAATCAGCAGTGGGAAAAGGTTCAAAAATAATTATTAAATTGCCTTTAACTCTGGCAATTATTCAAGGTTTACTTGTAAAAGTTAATGAAGAAACAATTGTAATTCCTTTAAATTCCGTTGTGGAAGTTGTAAGAGTTGCAAAATACGAGATCAAATCAATAAATCAAAATGAAGTAATTAAAATTCGCGATAGCGTACTTCCTTTGGTCAAAATTGATCAACTTCTTTATAATGGAAATGAAAATCAGGAACAATCTGATTGGCAATATGTTGTTGTAGTTGGAATTGCCGAGAAAAGATTTGGTGTTAAAGTTGATAAACTTGTAGGTCAAAAAGAAGTCGTTATTAAATCTTTGGGAAATTATCTCGGAAATGTTGAAGGAATTGCCGGCTCAACAATTATGGGAGATGGCAAAGTTGTAATGATAGTTGATGTTGGTGAATTGATCAATAATCTTGCGGAAGAAACTTGCTGAACAGAAAAATAAAAGCGGTAATAGTTGATGATTCAGCATTTATGAGAAAATCAATTTCATTAATGCTTGAATCAGACGGTGAAATTGAAGTTATTGGAACAGCGCGCGATGGTGCCGAGGGATTTGAACTTATTAAATCTTCAAAGCCTGATATTGTTACAATGGATATAGAAATGCCGCGGATGGATGGACTTACAGCACTTAAAAAAGTTATGGCTGAATGTCCGACTTCCGTTATTATGATAAGTTCACTTACTACCGAAGGCGCTGAAGCAACGATGAAAGCTTTCGAACTTGGCGCGGTTGATTTTATTCCGAAAGAACTTTCTTACGTTTCCGTTAATATTGTTAAGATCAAAGAAGATCTAATTAGAAAAGTAAAAGAAATTGTAAGACAAAGATCTTTACAATTTAGATTAAGAAGAATTCAGGGAGTTTCGGGGGAATTAAAAACTGCTGCTCCTTCGGTTGCCAAAGGCAGTTTACCGAAAATCGGATACAAAGCTGTGGCACTCGGAATTTCAACCGGCGGACCTATGTCACTTCAAAAAGTGATTCCGAAAATCTCTTCTAAAATTAATTGTCCGATCTTTATTGTGCAGCACATGCCGCCGAAATTTACAAAATCACTTGCCGATAGATTGAATGGTTTAAGCCAACTTGAAGTTAAAGAAGCCGAAGCAAATGAAGTTGTAAGAAACGGAGTTGTTTATCTTGCGCCCGGCGGATTTCACATGACAATTAAAAGATCAAAATTCGGTGGCGCGGAAATTGATATTTCTGAAATGCCGAATGATACATTACATCGTCCTTCGGTTGATGTAATGATTAATTCGGTTACGAAGCATTACGGAAAAAACGTGCTCGGCGTAATTATGACCGGCATGGGTAAAGATGGATTTGAAGCCGTAAAAATATTGAAAAGTTTGGGCGGTTATGCCGTTGCGCAGGATGAAGAAAGCTGCGTTGTTTACGGAATGCCCAAAGCAATAGTTGACGGAAATCTTGCAGATGTAATTGCTCCGTTAGATAATATTTCAGAAATAATAAACAAGGCGTTAATATGATGAAAGAAGATTTTGAAGAATATTCATATAAAGAATTTACCTGCAATACGCATACAACGGGAAATTTGATCAAATCCAAAAATGTGAACATAGAAGGATTAACGAAAATTTCCGTTGAAGAAGAAGAACAAGAAGGAATTAAAATTGTTCTTAAAAAAGATATGTACGATAATATCAAAGAAATAAAATTTGTTTGTGCATGCGGTCAATCAAAATCAATTGTACTCGATTACAATGAGTAATAATTGGCAAGTGCACAAATTTAGCCACTAAATTTTTTTTCAATCCTTTATATCTCAAATAATTCTAACATAAAGTAATTGGCATTACATTTGACATCTTACTAAAAAACTTTAGAAGATTTAAAATGCCGCAACCTGTAGTAAAATCGTTAGAAAAAATGCTTGATTTTTGCGTTCAAAAGCAAAAAACAATAAGCAAAAACATTGCAAACGTAGGTACTGAAAATTACCGTCGTGAAGATGTTTCATTCAAAGAAATTTTGGATGGAAATATCGCTTCCGAAATAAAATCTACCAACAACAAACATTTTACTTTTTCAAATCAAGAAAATCAATTCGAAATTACAAAAGATAACAGCGAAGATTTAGCTTCCGGAATCAATAATGTTGATATTGACCGTGAAATGGCTGAATTGGCTGAAAACACTTTGAAATTCAAATTTGCCGCAAGAAAAATGAGTAGTTACTACAAAAATATTCAAAATGTAATTAAAGGAAGCAGCAGATGAAAATCGGGGATAGTTTATTCGGTTTGAAAATAAGTTCTGCGGGTTTAAGTGTTCAGCGCAAAAAAATGAATTTAATCGCTGAAAATATTGCGAACGCAAGCACTACAAAAACCGATGAAGGAACGCCTTATCAAAGAAAATTTGTAGTGATGAAAGCTGAAGAAAATCCTTTTGTTCAAAATTTGAACAATGCCGGCGCAACTTTGAAAATGGCAGCCACAAATCAAAATCATATTTCAAATTCATCCGGAAATAATTTTGGAAATAATGAAATTTTAGGACAATCAGCAGGAATTTCTTCAGAGGAATTAAAAGATAAAAGCGCCGGAGAAACAGTTTATATGCCTGAACATCCGGATGCTGATAAAGACGGATTTGTAAAAATGCCGAATGTAAATATTATTACCGAAATGGTTGATATGATTGCGGCAACAAGAAGTTACGAGGCAAATTTGACCGCGTTAAATTCGGCAAAACAAATGGCAAAAGATTCATTGGAGATTTAACTGAATGAAAATTGAATCAAATAATATCGGAAATTACGCTCCAAAGTATATTCAAAATGTAAAACCGAATATTAAACCGGCACAAATTTCTGAAAATGCCGCAACCGAAAAAATTAATGATGATGAAAAAAAATTCTTTATGAATCTTTATCCCGAAAATAAAAATGAAATTGTTGATTATCATTTTTATCAGAAAACGGGAAAAATGTCAGGTGTTTCAGTCGGTTCACTATTCGATAAAAGAGGTTAAAAATGAAAGTCGGCGCATTAAAAGGAATCTTCCCTGAATTACCGAAAATTCAGGAAACTCCAAAACAAAATGAAAATGGATTTGGCGAAATGCTTACCGATCTTGTTAAAGGCGTAAATCAAAATCAAATTGATTCACAAAGTTTAACAAAAGATTTTTTGGCAGGGGAAAATGTTGAACTTCATGAAGTAATGATTGCCGGCGAAAAGGCAAAAACAAGCATGGAGTTGCTTATGGAAATAAGAAATAAAGCAGTTGATATGTATAAAGAATTAACCAGGATACCTGTATAGTGGAAGCAAATAAAAATTCTTTTGGCGCTTTATTAGGCATTTTTAATAAACTTTCGATTCAGCAAAGAATGTTGATCGGAATTTTTATTGTTGTTACAATAATTTTACTCGGATTTGTAATGTTCGTTTTTAACGAACCGAATTTTTCAGCACTTTATACAAATCTTGCAGCAGATGATGCGCAACAGGCAGTTGAACATCTGAACGCGCAAAAAATTCCTTATAAATTAGAAGATAACGGACAAACAATAAGAGTTCCGAAAGAAAAAGTTTATGAAGTAAGATTAGCTTTAGCGGGAAAAGGTGTGCCGAGTAACGGAATTATCGGATATGAAATTTTCGATAAGAATACAATGGGCATGTCGGAATTTATGCAAAAGCTGAATTATAAAAGAGCACTTGAAGGAGAATTAGCAAGAACAATTTTACAATTAAATGAAGTCGGCGAAGCAAGAGTTCATATTGTTTTTCCACAAAAATCAATTTTCAAAGAAGAAGAAAAAGAACCAACCGCGTCAGTTGTTTTGAAATTAAAAGGCGGAAGAGGTTTACCGAAACAAAATATTACCGCAATTACAAATTTAATTTCAAGCAGTGTTGAAGGATTAAGACCGCAAAAAGTTACAATTATTGATACAAAAGGCGTTTTACTTTCAGAAGAGGCTGAAGAAAATTCTCTTGCCGCAGCCAGTAGTAAACAATATGAAATTAAACAAAATGTTGAAAATTATCTTGCCAAAAAAGCTCAAAGTATTTTAGATAATGTTTTAGGATACGGAAATTCAATTGTTCAGGTAAATGCCGATATAGATTTTAATCAAGTTGAAAAAACAATGGAATTATATGATCCTGAATCTCAAGTGGCCGTAAGTGAACAAACTGTAAAATCTCAAAATAGCGGAAATATTTCGGGAGATTCAACCGCGCAGGCAAATGAAACCACAACTACAAATTACGAAATAAGCAAAACAATTCAGCGCGTTGTTGAAGGTTCCGGAAATATAAAAAGATTAAGTATTGCAGCGGTTATTAACGGAATTCCCAAACAAATTGAAAAAGACGGAAAAGTTGAAACTACTTATGAACCCAGAAGCGATGATCAATTAAATAAATTAGAAAATATTATAAAAAATGCAGTTGGAGTTGATGTAAACCGAAATGATCAATTTTCAATTGTAAGTATTCCTTTCGAAACAAAAACACAGGAAATGGAAGAAGAAGGCGGTTCAGCATTTACAGATATTGATAAATGGATGAATTTGATATTGATCTTTATTGCCGTTGGCGCTGCTATGTTTGTAATGAAAGGATTATTAAACAAACTTAAAAATGAAAAAATAGTTATCGGAACTGTCGGCGGCGGTGGAATGGCAAACGATTTTGATCTTCCCGAAATCCCAAAATTAGATGGCGGAGCGCAGCAGGAAAAATCACCACAAGTACAATTGGGACCCAAAAGGAAAAGAGGAGCAATTCAAATTGGTGATATTGAAGATGAAATTACAGATGAAGCTGCTCAAAAATTAGCACAGCAGGAAAAAATTTCAAATTACGTGGCAAAAAATCCATCAGAGGCAGCAAAACTAATAAATACCTGGTTACACGAAGATGAGTATTAATAACAAAATGGCGGTTAAAAATCCTAAAAGTGATATTACCGGCGCACAAAAAGCCGCACTTTTATTGATTGCTTTAAATGTAGAAACAGCTGCGTCTGTTTTCAAAAATCTTGATCCGGCGGAAGTGGAATTGATTTCTGCTGAAATTACACGCGTACGGAATATTCCATCAAATGTAGTTGATAATGTTATGGAAGAATTCTATAACATGGTTACAGCAAGAGAATATTTACTGGAAGGCGGTATTGATTACGCTCAAGCAGTTCTTGAAAAATCTTTCGGACTTGCAAAAGCAGTTGAAATAATTGAAAAAGTAAAAAATCTTACAACCCTTCGTGGATTTGACGTACTTAAAAAAGCAGATTCATCGCAGCTTGTAAACTTTTTGAACAAAGAACATCCGCAAACAATCGCTTTGATTTTATCGCATTTAAATCCTGAACAAACCGCAAATGCTCTAAAAGAATTGCCTGATAATCTTCGTGCTGATGTTGCTTACAGAATTGCAACATTGGGAAAAATTTCTCCGCAAACTTTAAAACAAATTGAAAAAGTTGTTGATGAACTTGCCGGATTTTCAATGAATCAAACAATGAGTAAAATCGGCGGCACAAAAAGTTTAGCAAAAATTTTAAATAGAACCAGCGTAAGTATAAGCAAAGAAGTTCTAAATCAAATTTCAGATATGGATGAAGAAGTCGCTTACGAAATAAAAAGATTGATGTTCTTATTTGATGATATAATTCATATTCAGGATAAAGATATTCAACGAATATTACGCGAAGTTGATAGAAAAGATCTTGCACTTTCATTGAAAGTTGCTGATGATAATCTGAAAAATAAAATTTTCGGAAATATGTCTGAACGTGCTGCAGATCTTTTAAAAGAAGAACTTCAATATATGGGTCCGGTTAAATTAAAAGAAGTTGAAGCTGCGCAGGCAAAAATTGTAGATGTTGTGAAACAACTTGAAGAAAATCAAGAAATTTCTCTCAACTTACGCGGCGGTAACGAGGAAGTTTATGTCTGATGTAGTGCGTTTGAATTTAAGATCCGGCGGATTCAAAGTAAAAATCAAAACCGAAGAAGAAGAAAATTTTGCTCAGCAGAATCTAGGTCCTTCTCCCGAAGAAATTCTTCAGCAAAAAATGCAAAACTCCTATGAAAAAGGATTTGAAGAAGGACAAAATTCAATCCGTGCCGAACTTGAACAATTGTACAATGAACGCATTGAAGAAAAAGCGCGCGAAGTGGAAAATATTTTACTTTCACTTGAAGCAAATTTAAGAAATTACGATGAAGCTTTTGATAAAATCGTAATTGAAGTTTCTTCAGCAATTTCGGAAAAAATTATAAAAAGAGAAATTGAAAAAGAATCAGTTTTCAATGAAAACTTAAAAGATTCCATTAGAAAAGTTTTAGGGGCAAATGAAATTATAATCAAATTAAATCCCGGCGATTACGCAAAATTAAATTCCGCCGAAGGAAATATTTTGATCGAAGAATCATTTTCAAAATTCAAATTTGAAGTTGATGAAAGAATTGAGCAAGGCGGATGTTACGTTGAAACCGAGATCGGAAATGTTGATTCAAGAATTTCATCCCAAATTGCGGAAATTAAAAAACAACTCGAACAAAATTTTTACGGCGTTGTAAGCTGATGCAGCAATTAGAAGAATTTTTCGTTGATAAATATAAACGCGTAATTGACCGTACCGATACAATTAAAGTTAACGGAAAAGTTACTGATGTTATCGGACTAATTATTGTTTCGATCGGACCAAATGTTGCACTTGGCGAAATATGTACAATTGTAGATAAAACAGGTAAAGAAGTTTGTAAAACGGAAGTCGTAGGATTTAAAGAAGGAAAAGTTTTATCAATCGCTTTGGGCGAAGTTGAAAAAATTTCACCTAAATGCGAAATAATTGCAAGCGGAAAAAGTTTTGCAATAGGCGTTGGCGAAAATCTTTTAGGCAGAGTTATTGACGGATTGGGAAATCCGATTGACGGCAAAGGCGAAATTATAGTGCCTTCATTCAGAAATATTCACCGCGAGCCGCCAAATCCATTAACAAGAAAAAGAATTTCTTTACCGCTTCAAACCGGAGTAAGAACAATTGACGGACTTTTAACCTGCGGAAAAGGGCAAAGATTCGGTATTTTTGCGGGTTCCGGTGTTGGGAAAAGTGTTACTCTTGGAATGATAGCAAAAAATTCAAATGCCGATGTTAATGTTGTGGTTTTAATTGGCGAGCGCGGAAGAGAAGTAAGAGAATTTTTAGAGAAAGAATTAGGCGAAGAAGGATTAAAAAAATCCGTTGTGGTTGTTGCAACTTCTGATAAGCCGGCACTGATCAGAATTAAAGCGGCTTATATTGGTACAACAATTGCTGAATATTTCAGAGATCTCGGAATGGATGTTGTTTTAATGATGGATTCCGTAACAAGATTTGCGCAGGCTCAAAGAGAAATCGGACTTACAATCGGTGAGCCGCCGGCAACAAAAGGTTACACTCCTTCTGTTTTTGCGCTTTTACCGAAATTGTTAGAAAGAGCCGGAAATTCAGATGCCGGCTCAATTACAGGAATTTATACAGTGCTTGTTGATGGCGATGATATGACAGAACCGATTGCAGATGCAGTAAGATCAATTTTGGATGGTCACATTGTTCTTTCAAGAAAAATTGCGAACAAAGGAATTTATCCTGCGATCGATCCGCTGCAAAGTGTAAGCCGTGTAATGCCTGATATTGTAAATGCGGATCACAGACAGCGAGCGATTTCCTTTGTAGATATTCTTTCAACATTTAAAGAAGCCGAAGATCTTATAAACATTGGCGCGTATGTAAAAGGAAGCAATCCGCAAATTGATCACGCACTTTCAAAAATTGGTATGTTAAGATCATTTTTGAAACAGGATATGCACGAAAAAGCAATATTCAACGATACAGTAAAAAGACTTTACCAAATTATAGAAAAACCTTTAACGTAAAATTATGAACAAATTCCACTACAAATTCGATTCAGTAAGAAAAGTTAAAGAAATTCAGGAAAAGAAAGTTCAAAAAGAAATTGCTTTACTTGAACTGGAAATTGAAAATTTTACGCAGGCACTAAATATTTTGATTGAGCAAAAACAAAAAGTTAAATCGGAAGCATCATCAAAAAAAAGTATGAAAATTTCCGAACTTCAATTTTTTGATCAGCAAGAACAACTTTTGGAAATGAAAGCTAAGGAATTTCTTACTAATATTTCGCGACTTACCGAAGAAAAGAAAATTAAAATTGCTGATCTTCAACAAAAAACAAAAGAACACAAAATTTTTGATTTGCTCGAAGAAAAACATTACGAAAGTTTTTTAACCGAAAGAAATCAATTTGAACAAAAAGAAATTGATGAAATGGCAACAACGAAATTTATCAGAGGTGAATAAGTGCAAAAAGTGATTTACGGCGCAGTCTTTGTTTTTGCATTTGCTTTGGTTACCGGCGCGCTTATTTACTTAAGCAGTTCGTACAGAAATATTTTTAAATTTGATTTTGCTCCTGCCGGAACTCCATACGAAAATGTTGCAGTAAAAAATTCAAATAAAAAATCTGACGTTACAAAAGATCTGACAATAAAAGAAAAAAGCGAAAATAAAAGTGATACTACCACAATTGCGGGACAAATTCCGGCAAGCGGAAATACAAAAGATTCTCTTTACAAAGCTTTGTTAAACGATCTTGATAAACTTCAAAAAGAAAATGACGAACTGAAAAAATTAAAAGATCAGCTTGCGCAAAAAGATATTAAAATTAAAGAGATTGAAAAAATTAGTGAAATAAAAGCCGATAGCTCCTACACAAAATGGAAAAAGGAAATGGTAAAACTTTACGAAAAAATGGATTCCAAAGCTGCGGCAAAATTAATTCAAACATTGAATGAAAATCAGGCAAAAGATATTTTAAACATAATGAAAAAGAAAAAAGCGGCAGAAATAATTTCGCAATTGCATCCGGAAGTTGCTTCAAGATTAGTGAGGTTCGAATGATGATCTTTAATCCGCTTTTTCTTCAAGTTATAAACGGCGATCAATCAGCGCAAAGCGTTAAAACCGGAAAGCAAAGCAATCCGGCAAATATTTTTTCGGATATAATAAAAGTTTCAGTTGCAAAAACTGATTCAGGCGAAACAAGTTTAAATCCTGAAATAAATCAAATTAATAAGATCAAACAAAACGAATTGCCGGCTGCAGATCTTCTGCAAAACTCAGCAACAATACTGCAAAATTTAACATTAAATTTACAGCCCGAAAATTTACAGAATGAAAAAAGCGGCGAAATTAATATTGAACAATTGGTTTCATCAATTTTAAATGATGAACTTGAAATTTCAGGGGATGCAAAATCAAATGAAAAAAAATCTGAAAATATTAATTCCGTTGAAACTTTACTTTTAAATGAAAATAATGTTATCGAACTTATTTCAGGATTAATGAACAATCCGGAATTTCAAAATAAGTTTAACATAATTTTAAATGAAAATTTGAACGGTAAATTTCAGGAGTTTTCCGAGAAATTAAAAAATGCTAATCCAGAAGAAATTTTGAATCTGCTTAAAAAAGGAAATGTAATTTCACTTGAAAACTCAGATGAAAAAAATTCTAAAGGAATGCTGATATCATTAATCGAGCGTTCTAACGTAAATAATTCACAGGCAGTTCTACAGGAAGAAGAAAATTTGCTTACCGGAAAAACAACCTCAAAGCCGAATTACGAATTGAAACTTATTCCGCTTGAAGAAAGTGAAAACGCACAAAAAACTTTGAACGGAAATTTTACCGGAAACGCGAAAATATCCGAAAACATTGAAGAAATTAATACTTTCTTAAAAACAATCGGCAAACAAAATTCAAGCGAAAAAATTGAAATTGCAGGAGAAAAATTAAACCCGGCAGCAAAAGTTGAAACAGGAAATCACATAAAATTGAATAATGAATCAGTATTCAATAATGATAATAATTCTACCGGAAAATTGAATTCAGAAAATCCGGAAAACGGAAATTCATTCATAAAAAATTCCACTACGGAAAAATTAAACATTCCGAAAAATGAATTGCCGGAAATTAAAAATATAATTTATTCCGAAAAAACTTCGAAAGAAATTATTGAAAATAAAAATTTGAAAGTCGGGAATAACCCTGTAAATATTGCTTCAAATGAAGATCAAGTGAAAACTGAAAAAAGCGAAATAACTTTTAACACAAAAAACATTCCTGAAAATAAAATTAATCCTGAACAGAAAATTACTCCGGAAATATTAACAGGAAAGTCGCCGGAGATTTCTAAAGTATTTTCAGAAAATATTGGTCAATCTGAATTGAAAAAATCACCGGCGAACGAAATCAACATTGAAAACAAATTTCCAAGTGAAAATAAAATTCAACTTGAAAATGAAACTTCCGGTGAATTGAAAGTTCAAAATCTTCCCAAAGAAGAAAACAGAAATTTTGAAAAGACAAATACTGATAAAGTAAAAGCAGAAGTAAATGTTAAAGAAGTAAATCAGACTTTATCTGATTCGAAAAATTTTTCCGGAGAGAATAACCTAAAGAACCGCGAGCAAAAATTAACGGCTGAAATTAAAAGCGAAAACGTAAAAGAAAATTCGGTTAATGCGGAATTTAAAAACGAGTTGAATTTATCATCAACTAAAGAAATTAAAAATGAAAATGCCGAAAAAACTAATTCGATAAATATCGAATCAAAACCGGAAGCAGGAAAACCTGAATTTACAGCGAATGAATCTAAAATTGAAAATGAATTCAATATAAAAGAGAAAATTGCAGAACCGAAAAGCAATTTGAATCAGCAAATATTAAAGACTGTAAAAGCCGCTGAAATCATGAAGGAAGTTTCGCAATTCATTCAGCAGAAAAATACGGGAAGTATGATACTGAAAGTTTCTCCGGAGAATTTGGGAAATATTAAAATTGCGCTTGAAATTATTGATGAAGTTGTTAGCGCAAAAATTGAAGTTAATAATTCTGCTGCGCGCGAAGTTTTGGAAAATAATGTTAAGCAGCTTCAAAATTCGCTTTCACAAAACGGTGTTCAGGTGAATTCAATTAATATTTCGCTTTCAAATTTTGACCAGAAGCAGAACAAAAATTTTGTTCCGAATAAAAGAAAATCTTACGGATATTCAGACGAAAAGGAAGTTGAAGAAACTTCGAAAACGAACGATAGAAAATTAGGTTACAACACAATGGAATATTTAGCATAGGTGAAAAATGGTAAACGGAGTAAATAACACATACGAAACTTGGAATCCAGATTCCCCGAAAGGTAAAAGCGTTTTGGGAAAAGATGATTTCATGAAATTGATGTTAAATCAATTGAAACATCAGGATCCGCTAAATCCAATGGAAAACACTGAATTTTCTGCACAGTTAGCGCAATTCACTTCTTTGGAACAGCTTTCAAATATGAATAAAACTCTTGAAAGCAGCATTGAAGCGAATTTCCTTTTAACGCAATCGATCAATAATACAATGACAGCAAATTTGATTGGAAAGGAAGCTAAACTTACAGGGAATTCAATTAATTTCAATGGACAAAAGGATGTTACTTTGGGTTACACTTTGCCGGTTGAGGTAAAAGATCTGACAATTAAGATTTTTGATCAAAATGGAAAATTGGTAAGAACAGTTGAAAATGCTTCTAAAAATACCGGTGATCAAAGATTTAAGTGGGATTTTACTGATGATAACGGAAATAAATTACCTCAGGGAAATTATTCTTTTGAAGTTAGCGCAAAAGATTTTAAAGGTGAAGATCTGACAATTCCAACTTTTAAATTCGGATTTATAGATTCTGTAAAATTTACGGATCAAGGCACTAAAGTTATTTCAAATAATGTCGAATATATACTATCGGATATTATTGAAATTTCCGGCGGTACAAGTTCAAGTAACAACGAAAAAGATTCAGGGAGGTGAAATTTAGATGGCTGAAATCAACGGTATAAAAGTTCCGTTTATACCGATTGTAGAAAACGACGTTCCTGTAAGAACAAGAGTTAAAGCGGGCGAAGCAAGTTTTGATTCGATATTCAGAGAGGAACTCGAAAAAGTAAAATTCTCCAATCACGCGGTAAAAAGATTGGAAGCACGGAATATACAACTTGATGAGATGCAATTAACAAAATTGCAGGATGCTGTTGAAAAAGCAGAAATGAAAGGCTCGAAAGATTCGCTGGTTTTTATGGATCAAACGGCTTTCATAGTGAATATTCCGAATAAAACAGTTGTCACTGCTCTTCCGATTGAAAGCAGCGGCGAAAATGTTTTTACAAATATTGATAGTGTAGTTTTTGCCGGATAGGCAAAATCAAAATTTAATTAAAATAATACAGGAAATTTGGAGCGGGACCTTTTAAGGGCGCTCCGGAATCTGCTGACTGACTGATGCGGATTCAACCTTAAAACTTATACCTTAGGAGGTTATTATGTCACTTTTAAACTCTCTATTCTCAGGCGTATCAGGTCTTCGTAATCACCAATCAATGATGGATGTTATCGGTAACAACATCGCCAACGTAAACACAATCGGTTATAAAGGATCAAGAGTAACATTCAGCGATACTTTTAATCAATTTGTAAAAGCCGGTACAAATCCAACTTCAACTTCGGGCGGTACAAATTCTTTTCAAGTAGGATTAGGATCAAAATTAAATTCAATTGATAGAAATTGGGCGCAAGGAACTTTTGAAAGAACCGGCGTTGTAACTGATTTGGCTTTGCAAGGACCCGGATTATTCGTTTTGAAAAGTAACGGATCAACTTATTTTTCAAGAGCGGGAAATTTCACTTTTGACGCTAACGGAAATTTGATAAATCCGCAAAACGGTGCAATTGTTCAAGGTAAAATTGCAAACGGATTAGGAGAAATTCCAAGCGGAACAACTTTACAAGATATAAAAATTGACACAAACTTAAGATTGCCCGCAATTAAAACAACAGAATCATCATGGGTTGGAAATTTAACTTCATCATCACCAACTTTGAAAACTGATCTGGTTCAGGAAATCGGTAATTTGAATACGTCAGGTTCTAATCCAATTAGTGAAGCAGATGCATCTGCAAAATCTATTTTTGATGCCGATGGAAATGAGTATCAATTAAAAACCTGGTACGATTTTACCGCGGGCGATCCTGCAGCAACTCCGCCGACTACGGATTCATGGGCAATGAATTACAGAGTTTACGATGCTGAAGGAAATCCTTTGGCAACTGATATTACAGATACTATTCCTTTGACTTTTGACCCGGCAACCGGAAAATGTACTAACGGAAAAATTAATATTACAGATGGCGCAAATTTAAATTTTGAATTAGATCCTACCTCATTAAATTCTTCGGCTAATTCAACCACTGTTTCATCTAAAATTGACAGAGGCGAAGTAAACACACCGGTTACCGGCGCAGTTACAGTTTTTGATTCATTAGGAAACAGTTATACTTTAACAATTAAATATACTCACTTAGATACCGGAAAATGGAAATGGGAAGCTTCATTGCCTAACGGTTCAGGTACAATTACAAATACTAACTCAGGTTCAATAATGTTTGGACAGGATGGTACCATTCAAAGTATTTCCCAAGGTGGAGTTACAACGGATAAACCAATGATCTCATTTAATCCTTCGAGCGGTGCGGAAACTCAAGATATCACTTTAGATTTTGGTGGCGGAACAACAGGAATTACTCAGACTAACTTATCAGGACAAGTTTCAGCATTAAGCCAAAACGGTTCGGCTTCAGCTTCATTAACAAATTTGAATGTTGATCAATACGGAAAAATAGTTGGTATATTTTCAAATGGTGTAACCAGAACTTTAGCGCAAGTTATGGTAGCAACATTCAATAATCAAAACGGATTAGTTAGTGTTGGCGACGGAATGTACACAGTTGCAGCAAATTCAGGCGATCCGCGATTTTCAGAACCCGGAGAAAATTCTGCAACAACAATTCAATCGGGTGCTTTAGAGCAATCTAATGTTGATCTTTCAGAAGAATTTACACGAATGATCGTTTCGCAAAGAGGATTCCAGGCTAATGCCAGAGTAATTACAACTTCTGACAGTTTACTTCAGGAAATTACAAATTTAGTAAGATAATGATCTGAAATTTTATTTGTAAATTTCTTTTTAGTTGTTCAATTTTTTTAAAGCCGCTTGCAAAATCTGCAAGCGGCTTTTTATCTAAAATCTCAACCACCTGTTTAATAATAGCCAATTAACATTCATTTATCTATTCTTTTAACTTAAAATTTATTTCAAATCCAAAGAATTATTCATTTTTCAAAAGTGGCATATCTGTTGTAATATATTTTGAAAATTATGAATTATTGTATCTAAAATTAAGAATTAAACCGAAATTAAGAGTATAAAATGGAAGAAACAAAAAAAGGCGGATTTAACCCAAAAGTTTTGTTGGTAGGGTTACCGTTATTTATTGTTCAATTAGTGGTAGTTTATTTTGTTACGGCAAATATTTTACTTAGTAAAATTCAACAACCGGGCGATGTTCCGCATGAGGATTCAACCGAAGTTGCCGAAAATGACAGTACAAGCAAAGAAAAAGGTGAAAATACCGAAGCCGGTCAATTTCTTTATAGCATGAAAGATATAATTGTAAATCCTGCCGGAACAAACGGTTCAAGATATTTACTTGTTGATCTGGGTATTGATTTTCCGAGCGCAGAAAAACTTGAAGAATTTAAAACAAAAGAAATTTTGGCAAAAGATGTTGTAATATCAGCATTATCAAGCAAAACTTTACCCCAACTTAACAGCATTGCTTATAAAGATTCACTGAAAAGTGAATTATTGGTAAAATTAGAAAAAGATATTTCTAAAATGGAAATCAACAGTGTTTATTTCAGCAGATTTATTATTCAATAAAAATCAGAATTCAACACAAAATAAAAGAAAATTATGGCTGAAGTACTTTCACAACAAGAGATAGATCAACTTCTCAATAAAATGAAATCCGGCGGGGATCAACCTCAACTTGCCGGACCCGAAAAAGAAGCGATCCCGTTTGATTTCAGACTTCCGAACAGGATTTCGAAAAATCAATTAAGAAGTTTGCGCAATATTCATGAAAATTTTGCAGAAAGTATAAGCTCATTTTTGCTTTCAAAACTTCAAGCCATTGTAAACATCAATGTAATTTCGGTTGATCAGATTTACTATTCAGAATATGTTCTTTCAGTTTCAAATCCGGCTTGTCTTTTCACTTTTGATATAAAAAATACCGATATAAAAGGTATTTTGGAAATGAGTCCCGAACTTGCGCTTGCATTAGTTGATAGACTTTTAGGCGGTAATGGAACAG
>CBDUBH010000060.1:0-21443 GCA_965365345.1 uncultured Melioribacteraceae bacterium | reverse complement strand
ATGCGTTACAGCAGGGAAAGCCGCGATAATGTTGAAGATCTGAAAAGATTGATAATTCCAATTCCGGTCGATGGCTCAATGAATTCCGCTTCCGCAATGAGTTCATCATCAAGCGGAATGCAATCTTCCGGTGGAATGTCAGGTGGAAATTCAATGGGATCAATGGGCGGAAGCGCATCAATAATAAATAGAAACTACACGCAAAATAATAATGATGAAATTTCATCTTCACTTACACAAACAAATCAAAATTCAGTAATGTATCTGCCGCTTTCATACGTTGCCGATGTTGATGTTGTGACCGGCCCGCCAATGATAAGCAGCGAAAACGGAATGCTGCGTTCAATCGTTTTTATGAACACGCGCGATAGAGATATGGGAAGCGTAATGGAAGATGCAAAAAAAATAATTGAAGAAGGTCTTAATCTTCCATCGGGTTATACTTACAATTGGAGCGGACAGTACGAGAATAAAATTCGCGCGCAAAGAACAATTTCAATAATAATGCCGGTTGTTTTTTTGATAATCTTTGTTCTACTTTATATGACCTTAAAAGATTATAAAGAAGCATTTGTAGTAATGCTTTCAGTTCCGTTTGCGCTGATCGGCGGAATGTATATGATTTACATTCTCGGTTACAATTTTTCTGTTGCAGTTTGGGTTGGATTTATTGCGCTTTACGGAGTTGCCGTTGAAACCGGAGTTGTAATGGTAGTTTATCTTCACGAAGCATTGGATAGAAGATTGCGCGATCATCAAAAAGGAAAGCGCGGTGAAATAACAAATTATGATATTCACGAAGCAACAGTTGAAGGTTCAGTTTTGAGATTGCGTCCGAAATTAATGACAGTTGCCACAAGCATGATCGGGCTTGTTCCGATTATGTGGGCAACAGGAACCGGAAGCGATGTAATGAAACCTTTAACCGCACCTTTAATTGGTGGACTTTTAACTTCCGCAATTCATGTGCTTGTTGTAACTCCCGTTCTTTTTGCAATAATGAAAGAACGCGCACTAAAAAAAGGGAAATTGGAAGTTTCAAAAATGGCGGGATTTATGAAGGAAGGAGGGGAAGAATAATGAAAGAATGGAATAATGAAAAATGGAAAACTAAGCCGTCATTCTGGCTTGCCCAGAATCAGACGGCATTAAATAATGGAAAAATGGAAAACAGGAATTTAGAATTCAAAAATGAAAAGATAAAAAAATATAAAGATGAAATGAAAAATTGTCATTCCGGCAGTGAGCCTGTCCCAACTTGTTCGGGATCCGGAATCGGACAATTCTCAAAATCTTTGTCATTGCGATCCGCCAAAAGTGGAGAAGCAATCTCTATTTTTGACTTTAAGAATAATGTAAAACTAATCAATTCAATTTTGTCATTTCGAGGAGTGTACGACGAGAAATCTTTTTTTGAAAATTTTATTAATAAAAATGAAAAAGGATTCTGGGAAAATCGGAATGACAAAAGAATTAGTAAAATGAAAAAAGATTCCGGACAAGCCGGAATGACTGACAAGATATTTCCTCGTCCCGTTGGGGAGAGGATAAAAGGTGGGGGGGAATTTCATTTCATTAAAAATGAATTTATCAAAATGAAGAAGAATTCGCAAATATCATTTCGAGGAGTGTACGATGGGAAATCATTATTGCAAAATTTCAAATTTGCATTTGCAATATTTTTATTCGCATTAATTTCATTTTCAAATTTGAATGCGCAAAGTTTGGATTCTTTAATTAATGAGGCAATGCAGAATAATACTCAACTGAAAGCATTGCAAAAAAGAATTGAGGCATCGGAACATGCAGCAAATTCAGCGGGCGCTCTGCCTCCGCCAACTTTGGGAATTGAATTTTCGCAAATTCCGGTTGATAAATTTAATGTCGTAAATGATGCGCTTTCAAATTCAATTTCAGTTTCGCAAATGTTTATGCTCGGCGGAAAATTGGGAGCAATGTCAAATGTCGAAAGAAAAAATGCGCTTGTCGGAAAAGATGAATTACAATTTTATAAAAATAATTTGATAGCTGAGATCAAAATGTCGTATTACAAATTATGGCTAATCGAAAAAAGAATTTCACTTCAAAATGAAACCATAAAATTGCTTGATGATCTTTTAAATTCAACTTTGATGCTTTATCAAGTAAACAGAGTTAATCAAGCAGATGCGCTTACGATCAAAAGTGAAATTGCATCAAACAAAACTCAGCTTTTAACAATGCAGCGTGAAAAGGAATCGGAAATCTACAAACTAAATTCATTGATAGGAAAAGAAGATCTTTCACGCGAAATTAAAGTTGATGATGAGATTATTGAAAATGAAATTCATATTGATACCGTAAATATTGATCAAAATGAATATGAAAAAATTCTTGTTGAAAATAATCCATCGTTAAAAAGAATGAACAGTATGATCGAAATGAATGAAGCGATGATTTCGGCAACGAACAAAGAGAAAATCCCTGATCTTATGATCCAGGGAATGTTAATGCGAATGCCGAAAGGAATGCTTTTAACTTCGCAATCAGATCTTTCAATGTTAGGAATGAATGATATGGGAACCGACTATATGTATTCAATAATGGCTTCGATAACTTTACCTTTTGCACCTTGGTCAAAAAATAAATACGAAGCAAAGCAAGAAGAATTGGCTGCGGGAATTAGAAGTATTGAATATGAAACTGAAAATATGCGCAAACAAATGATTGCGGAATTAAACAATTCCATAAATCAATTGAACACAGCAAAAGATCTTATTTCGCTTTATTCAAAAGATGTAATTCCGCTTTACAAAAGCGCGGCAGAAGCGCAAACTTCCGCTTATCAAAACGGAAAAACTTCAATTAACACCGTAATTGATTCATACAGAATGTTAATTATGCAGGAAATGAATTTCATAATGGCAAAAGCAGATTTCAAAATGGCGGTAGCGGAAATTGAAATGATGCTTGGCACTGAAATAAAAAACGGAGATTTTAAAAATGAATAGATTAAGAATGATATTGATTTTATTGGTCGCAATTGTAATTCCGTTGATTTCGTTCAGCGGATGCTCAGGCGAAGATGAAAAAAATCACAGCGAAGAATCTCATAAAGCAGATCTTTATTATTGCCCGATGCATCCGAATGTGACTTCTGATAAACCGGGAGTTTGCCCCATCTGCCACATGGATCTTGTTAAAAAAGCCGATGACGCAACCGCAAATTCAACCGAAGATCTTGAAAATATGCTGATGGTTTCCGGAAGAGGTTTGGTAATGGCAAATGTATCGGTTTCGGAAGTTAAAAAAGAAAATGTTCAAAAAACAATTCATGCTTTCGGTTATCTCGATTTTGCAGAGCCGAACAGAAAATTAATTACGGCAAGATTTAACGGAAGAATTGAAAAACTTTATGTTGATGCGATCGGCGTAAATATTCAAAAAGGAAAACCACTTTTCGAAATTTATTCACCTGATTTAGTGCAGGCACAAAATGAATATCTGATCGCTTTAAAAAATTCAAAAAACTTTTCATCAAGTATTTTGAATAATGAATCACAATTCAATAATAATCAAAATGATCTTTTAAATTCCGCAAAGCGAAAATTGCAATTGATGGGCGTTACCGAAAATCAAATTTCGCAGCTTGAAAAATCAGGAGAAGTAAATTTAACCATAACTTATTACTCGCCATTTTCGGGAACTGTAATTGATAAAAAAGTTCAGGAAGGAATGTATGTAAATGAAGGTGCGGTAATTTACGATGTTGCAGATCTTTCAACTCTTTGGAACATTTCAGAAATTTATTCCGATGATTTGAATATGGTGAAAGTCGGCGATAATGTTTCTGTAACAACAAGTTCATATCCCGGTGAAGAATTCAAAGGAAAAGTTACTTTTGTTTATCCCGTTGTAAATTCAGAAGCGCGCACAATTAAAATAAGATCGGAATTGCAAAATCCGCGCGGAATGTTGAAGCCGCAAATGTACACCGAAACAAATTTTTCAAAATCATTTGGAGAAAATTTAGTTGTTCCGGAAAATGCGGTTCTGTTTACAGGTAAAAGAAATTTGGTTTGGGTTAAAGTTGATGAAAATGTTTTTGAGCCGCGTGATGTTAAAACCGGAACAAAATCAAACGGAAATTATGTTGTGCTTTCGGGATTAAAAGAAGGCGAATTGGTTGCTTCAAGCGGCGGATATTTACTTGATTCGGAAAGTCAACTTCAAGGCGGGAATACAGCAGGAACTCACACACAACACGGAAATCCCGGTGAAATTGATGCGCCGAAAATTAATGAAAATCCGGCTTCGCAAAATGAAAATAATGAACATCAAAATCATTCAACGAATTCAGGTAATTCCGAAAATCAAAAAAATGTTGCTGCAAATTCAGATGAGATTTGGAATAAAGTTTGTCCGGTGCTTGGCGGAAAAATTTCTACAAAAGTAAAAACAGTTGATTATAAAGGAAAAAAGATCGGATTTTGCTGCCCCGGATGTGATAAAGATTTTTTGGATGATCCGGAAAAATACATGAAAAATCTTAGTGCAGATGGATCAAAATTTGTTGGTAATAAAGAATAATAAATTGTAATTTGATGAATAAATTTGAAACATTTTCAAAAATGAAGTTTAAAAGAAAAGTTGATAAAAATAAATTGTAAAATTTGAAATTTATTTTCCGAAAATATAGCAACCGGAAAATTCAAAAAGAAAAATATTTGATCAATAATAAAATTCAAACAATAAAAAGGAAAGCCATGAAAAAACTATTTGTATCATTTATCGTAATATTATTTGCGGTTTCGGTAAATTTGAACGCACAGGAAAAAGTTCAAACAAAAAAAGAAGCTGAAAAGAAAGAATGTTCTGCTCATGATCATTCAAAAATGACAAAAGAAAAAGCAGAAGCAAAAGAAACTGAAAGTCATTGTTCAGCAGTGGGTGAAGCCGGAAATTGCTGCGATAAAAAAGATGCAAAAGCGCAAGTAAAAGCATCAACAAAAACCTGGAACAGCGTTTGTCCTATTATGGGCGGCGAAGTTGATCCGGAAGTTCAAACCGCAAGTTATCAAGGGAAAACAATTGGGTTTTGCTGCGATGGCTGCATCGAAAAATTCAATAAAGATCCTGAAAAATATATAAAACAATTCGATAAAGACGGTAAAAAATTTACAAAAGCATAAATTAATTATTGTGAATTTTTAAATAAAATTTTTAAAGGTCTTTCAAATTTTTGAAAGACCTTTATTGTTTTAAAGTGTAATTTGCAATTCTGAATATGAATAAAATTAATTGTATTCATATTCAGAATATCAAATTTTCTGGGGATCAAAATGAAAATTTTAATTTTGTTATTTTTC
Organism: uncultured Melioribacteraceae bacterium; assembly: GCA_965365345.1. Taxonomy (GTDB): domain Bacteria; phylum Bacteroidota; class Ignavibacteria; order Ignavibacteriales; family SURF-24; genus CBDUBH01. The sequence continues at coordinate 16,095 of CBDUBH010000060.1, read as the reverse complement.
GCACTTATAATTTCCGGATGCAATTTAACTGATTCTGATCAAAATGAAATCAATCAAAATGACCTGCAAAAAACCTGGGTGAATTCATGGGAGGAACAAGTTGATTCAGTTAAGATCTTCCGTCCTGAAAATTTTATGGAATTTCCTACTGTAAGGTTCAGAGCAATTTACAAATTTAAAAGCAATAATAATTTGACTTACAGAGTTTTAGCGCCTAATGATGCGCATTATTACAGTGAAGGAAAATGGAATTTACAAAATGAAATTTTAAGTTTATACGATACGGATGATGTGATATTTGAAAAATATAAAATAGTTGAACTCAAAAATGATATTTTAAAAATGATTAGAATAATTGAATAATTAAATCAATTAGTTTTGAAAAATATTTTACTTTACAGAAAATTTTTAATCCGGGTTCTAAAAGATCCGGATTTTTCTGTTTTAAAAGTAAATGTAGAATTTATTAATATAATTTTTATATTAAAATTATTCTAACAACAAAGGAAATTTTATGCAAAGAAAAATATCTAAATTGATTTTTATGTTTTTTGTTTTTGCAGTATTGATAGGGATTTACGGCTGCGGCGATAATAGAATTGATGAAGAAGAAAAAACACGGATAGAAAATGATGATCAAAATCCGGCACATAATAACACTGAAGCGGCTACCGGTGAAAATTATATTGTTCGACAAGGAATGATAAAAGTTTCGGAACTTGATCAGGATAATGACGGAAATGTTTATCAATGCCCGATGGATTGGAATGTAATTGATGATAAGCCGGGGAGCTGTCCGGTTTGCGGAATGGATCTTACAAAATTTGCTGTCGGCGATGCAAAGAAAAATTTAATTGATAACGGATATCAAGCCGAGTAAGAGATTAAAAGATTAAAGGATAATGTTTCGTCATGTTGGCTTGTCCGAAATCCGACAAAATATTTAACTTATCTTTTATAAATTTTGTAGGGATGTAGTATGCTACATCCCTACAATTTTCAATTTGAATTACAAAATTAAATTTTAAACTGCGTAACTTCTGCAAGCTTCTGCACATTTGCGGCAATGTTCTGCGCATTCTCTGCAATGATCATGCATATCGGCATGCTTTTCACATTCTTCAGCACACATATCGCAAATTTCAGCGCAAACTTTTGTAAGTTTTGCAGCAACTTCAGAATCACGGCTTAACATTCTTGCTGTTTCCACGCAGATTGTTGCACAATCAAAATCAAGTTTAATACAGCGTGCAAGCATCTTAACATTTTCTTCATGAAGGCATGCATCAGCGCAATGATCACAAGATTGAGCGCATTCAAGTAAAGTGGAAATTAATTGATGATTTTCTTTGTGAGCCATATTTTCCTCCTTTTTTATTTAAGAAAAAACTTACATAATTTAATCTAAAATATATGTTCAGGGTGTCAATCCAAAAAGTAAGAAAACGGATTTTTTAATGAATGGCAATTCAATTATCATTTTTCCTTTTTTGAAATTTTTAGATATATTGAGAAACTTAATTTAAGATTTTGTGGTGGTAGTTAATGGAAAAGTTAAAGCCTCATCAGAGGGTCAATGATATTTTACTTGGACCATTGGAAAGGCCCGCATTAAAATGGTTGGCAGAAAGAATGCCCGCTTGGGTTACTCCTGATATTTTAACGGGAATAGGAGTTTTTGCATCCGTAATAATTTTTATAAGTTACTGGCTTACAAATTACGATAGAAATTTTCTCTGGCTTGCAAGTTTCGGATTTGTATTAAATTGGTTTGGCGATAGTTTAGATGGAAATCTCGCGCGCTACAGAAAAATCGAACGTCCTAAATACGGTTATTTTATTGATCATACAGTTGATGCTTTTAGTGAATTATTGGTTGCTATTGGAATCGGACTTTCACCTTATGTAAGATTTGATTTTGCATTGTTGGCTTTGATAAGTTATTTGTTAATGTCAGTTTTAGTTTATATTACAACTTATGTTAAGGGCGTTTTCCAGATTTCATATTCTAAAATTGGTCCTACGGAAATTAGAGCTTTAATAATAATTGCAAATACAGTAATTTATTTTGTCGGAAATCCTTCATTCGAATTTCCGTTTGGCAATTACAGAATTTATGATATTTTTGCTTTGCTTATTGCAATTACTTTATTTATTGTTTTTATTGTTACAACAATCAAACAAGCAATAGAAATTTCAAAAGAAGAAACAAACGCAAGAAAATTATCAGTTGAATCTGCTGAAAAAAATACCGTTTAAAAATTTTAGAAAATTTGTTTACTCAAATTTGATCGGAACATTAGTAGATACTTTTTTCTTGTGGATTTTTTCTCATTATGTTTTTAGTTCTTACGTTGGCAAATATGTAATTTCGCCAACAATTTCATTTGAATTTGCGATGCTTAATAATTTCCTTATCTCATATTTCTGGATTTGGAAAGATAGAATGCAGCGAAATTACAATGAATTTTTCAGAAAATTATTTTACTACAACATAAATTCAGCCGCTGCATTTTTACTAAAACTCGGGCTTATTATAGTTGTTGAAAGATTAACCGGATTAAACGTAGTTTACTGCAATTTAATCGTTCTTTGCTTCACGGGAATTTTGAATTACATAATTCAAGATAAAATGATATTCAGGAAATCCGTCCCGTCTTCCTCATCAAATTAATTCCTTACTTTCTCTTTTCCTATTTTTTCAATCATAATATTTTTTAAATCTTAAGGATTATTTATGCAACAAATTTTCTTTTTGGTGAGCTGTATTATTTTTTCATTTTCAAATTTAAATGCGCAGGATACTTTAAAATATAAATTAGATGATGTTGTTGTAAGTTCAAGTAAAATCCCGACTTTACATTCAGATCTTGCACGAAGCGTTACGGTAATTTCGCAAAAAGAAATTTCCGCCGCGCCGGTTCAAAGTGTTCAGGAACTTCTTAAATATTATTCAAGTGTTGATGTTCGAACTCGCGGACCTGTCGGAGTTCAATCCGATATTTCAATACGCGGCGGAAGTTTTGAGCAGACTTTAATTTTAGTCGATGGTGTAAAATTAAGTGATGCGCAAACCGGTCACCATAATATGAATCTGCCCGTAAATATTGATGATATTGAAAAGATTGAAATTTTAAAAGGACAAGGATCAAAAATTTACGGCGCAAATGCTTTAGCCGGAGTTATAAACATTATTACTAAAAGCGGACAAAACAAAAATATTAATGCCGAAATTTCAGGCGGTGAAAATAATTTTTACAACGGCGCAGTTTCAGTTTCACTTCCGGCAAATAATTTTTCAAACAGATTTTCAATTTCCAAAAGTAAAAGCGATGGTTACATTTACAACACACAATTTGAAAATCTGATCTTTAACTTTTCATCAAAATATGATTTTAATTCTTTCGATATAAATTTTTCGGGCGGATATTCTGATAAAGATTTCGGCGCAAATAATTTTTACTTCGTTGAGCAAAATCAATGGGAACGCATCAAAACTACATTTATAAATTTCGGTTCAACAATAGGAAAAGAAAAAATTTCAGTTTCTCCGAAAATTTATTTCAGAAATAATAAAGATTTTTACAGTTATGATTTCAGAGGGAATATTTTTACAAATGAACACGAAACAAATTCATACGGCGCTGAAATTATTTCAATTATAAAATCGAATTTCGGCTCAACTGCACTAAGTTCTGAAATTGCTAAAGATGAAATTGAAAGCACAAATTTGGGAAATCATTTACGGACAAAAGGCGGAATTTCACTCGAACATAATTTTGAAGCAATAAAAAATCTGAATATAAATTTTGGCGGATTCGTTTACAAATATGATTATTTCGGATGGAAATTTTGGCCGGGAATTGATATCGGATATAAGTTAAATCAAAACTTAAAAATATTTACCTCAGTAGGAAAATCTTTCAGACTTCCTTCATTTACAGAGCTTTATTACAAAAGTGCAACAAGATTGGGCAGCGCGAATTTACAGCCCGAAGAAGCGCTGACTTACGAATTAGGATTGAATTTTAATTACGGCGCAATTCGCAGTGAAGTTTCAATTTTCCGCCGTGAAGGAAAAAATATAATTGATTGGGCAAAACAAATTGATTCGCTTCCGTGGCAGACTTTAAATATTGTTGATGCAAATACAAACGGAATTGAAGCCGGGTTTACTATTCTTCCGGCATTTTGGGATTTCAACTTCTTACTTGACCGCGCCGATATATTTTATACTTATCTTAATACCGAAATTGATCTGAATAATTTCAAATCGCTTTATGTTTTGGATCATTTAAAACATCAATTAAAATTAAATTTACATTCACAAAGTTTTTACGGAATCAGAAATTCGTGGACATTAAGATTTGAAGAAAGATTGAATGCTGAAAAATATTTTATAGCCGATACAAAAGTTTCATACACAAAAAATATTTTTGAAATTTATGCCGAAGCTGCAAATTTACTTAATGAAAATTATGTTGAAATCGGCGGAATTCCAATGCCCGGCAGATGGATTTTCGCAGGAATAAAAATGAAATATGATTATTAGCAATCAGCTTTCAGCTATCAGAATTTAGTTAGAACAACTTTTTGATTTATAAAACTGTCATTGCGAGGAGGAACGACGAAGCAATCGCTATTTAAATGTTTCAGGGATCGCCACGCCCTACGGACTCGCGATGACAAAAAATATTTTTCAACCTTATAATAATATTTCTTCTCTTAAATTTCTCTGAACGCTAATCGCTGAAAGCTGATTGCTGAAAGCTGAAAATATCACTCCCACAATAAAGCCATTCCGCCTTCTGAAGTTTCTTTATAAATATGCGGAAGATCATTTCCTGTTTGATTCATCGTTTTAACAATTTTATCGAATGAAACTAAATGTCGCCCGTCAGAAAGGAGCGCAAAAGTTGCAGTATTTAAAGCGCGTTCAGCGGCAAAAGCATTTCTTTCAATGCACGGAACTTGAACCAATCCGTTTACCGGATCGCAAGTTAAACCAAGATGATGTTCAATTCCCATTTCGGCGGCGTATTCAATTTGATGCGGAGTTCCGCCCAAAATTTGTGCTGCCGCAGCTGAAGCCATTGCGCACGCGGTTCCGATTTCACCTTGACAGCCGACTTTTGCTCCCGAAATTGAAGCATTTTCTTTTACGATATTTCCTATCAATCCTGCAGTTGCAAGCGCGCGCAAAATTTTCTGTTCGGAAAGTTGCAAACTTTCATGCAATCTTTTTAGAACCGCAGGTAAAACTCCACACGAGCCGCAAGTCGGAGCGGTAACAATTTTTCCGCCTGCGGCATTTTCTTCCGAAACCGCCAATGCGTATGCAAAAGTTAAAGCTTTTTCTTTTAAATTTCCGGTTAAACTTTTTGATTTTACAAAATACGCCGAAGCTTTTCGCTGAAGTTTTAATCCGCCCGGCAAAGTTCCTTCGTTCTCAACTCCGCGCGAAATTGCGTTTTGCATTGTTTGCCAAACTTCAGCCAAGTAATCGTAAATTTCTTTGCCTTCAACTTCTTCAACATATTCCCAGAAAAAACTGCCGTTCTTTTTAGTCCATTTTAAAATTTCATCCAGAGTTGTAAGATCGTAAATTCTATTTTCGTTTTCGGATGAATTTTCATAAACTATTTTTCCGCCGCCAACGCTGTAAAAAATTTTCTCGCCTAACTTTTGATTTTGTTTTACAGATTCAAATTTTAACGCGTTAGGATGAGCCTGCAAAAATTCTTCGGGCTTCCAAATAATTTCAACTTCAATAGGATTTAACGCATCTAAAATTGCCTTATCGGTTAAATGTCCTTTTCCCGTTGCGGCAAGCGCGCCGTATAAAGTTACAATGAATTTTTCTGCCGAAGGATTTTCTTTTTTGAAAATTTCCGCAGCGGATTTTGGTCCCATTGTATGACTGCTCGAAGGTCCGTTTCCGATTTTATATATTTTTTTTATTGATTCCATAATTCAAATAATTGTTATAAATGATAATCGAAAAGATATATCAAAAATGTTAAATTAAAAATCCGTTTGAAATTACAGGAATAAATTTTTGTTCATTAAATTTGACGAAAACGAAATTCAATAATGAACTTTCAAATTGATTTTCATAAATGAATTTTAATAAAAGATATATTTTATAAATGATTTTTATTTTATCCGAAAATTTTACGAAAATTTCGGATTAATATTTTTCCTTTAATTTTCGTAATTTTACCAAACGGAATTGAAATCTTTCCAAAGCAAGAAAATCTTTAAATGAAAAAAATCATTATTAAATTATTAAAAAAGAATTTTGAATTTATAAAAGATAATTGGATAAATGCTCTTTTAAAATCGTTCGAAAATCAACTTTCCGAAGCCCAATTAAGTGAATTTGTTGAAAGCACGCTTAAAGCGATCATAAAAATCCTAGAAAAATCTGATTATTCCGCAGTTGATAATTATCTTATAGAAATTTACAATCTTTTCAGAAATGTTGATTTTAATCTTTTGGAAGTCAGTCAGCTTTTCAGCAACGGAAGAATTTCAATTTATAATTTTATTGATAAGGATAAAAATTCAGGTTACGATCCGGCAATTCTTGTTGAATTTATTGAAGAAATAATTGAACAGCTTTTTGCGCGTTATTCAATGCTTCATCAGGAATCTTTAATGAAAGAAATTTCGCTAGATCGCGATAGATTGGCAGCAAAGTTTGAAGAAAATCAACAATATTTAAAAAATATTCTTCACACTTCGGATCAGGCGATAATGGTAATTGATCAAAATGAAAAATTTATTGCGTGGAACAAAGGCGCTGAAAAAATTTTCGGTTATACGGAATCTGAAGTTATCGGGAAACCTTCGTGGCTTTTGATGACAAAAGATCAAAAATCTGTTAATGAACTTGAATTTATAAAAAAAGAAGTTATTGAAAAAGGGCAAGTTACGATTTTAGAAACTTTTCGCGTGGCAAAATCGGGTAAAACTGTTCCTGTTGAATTGAATGTTACAAAATTGCCGAGCAAAGATGATGAATATATTGGAAGATCGGTAATCATTAAAGATTTTACTGAAGTTAATCAACTTCAGCAGCAGGTAAGTCAAAGTGAAAAACTTGCAGTGATCGGTCAGCTTGCCGCGGGAGTTGCGCACGAAATTGGGAATCCGCTCGCTTCAATTTCATCGATCGTTCAAATTTTACAGCGTAAGGCAAGTGATCAATATTTCAGTGAACAACTTTCGCACATAAAAGAAAATATTGACAGAATTTCTAAAATTGTGCGTGAACTTGTTGATTTTTCACGTCCACCCGGATTTGAAAAAAAGATAATTCAAATAACGGATGTAATAAAAACCGCGCTTGGAATTGTCCGTTACGATAAACGAATTAAAAAAGTTGATTTCAAAACAAATTTGGATCCTGAACTTCCTTTTATAAATGTTGTGCCCGATCAAATTTTGCAAGTCCTGATTAATATTTTGATAAATGCGCTTGATGCAATTAACGGCGAAGGAATTATTGAAGTAAATACAAAACACGATGATGATTTTATTTATATTGAAATAAAGGATAACGGCTGCGGAATGCCGCCTGAAGTTGTTGCACAGATTTTTGATCCGTTTTTTACAACTAAGGAAGTCGGCAAAGGAACCGGTTTGGGACTTTCAGTAAGTTATGGAATAATCAAAAAATTCAAAGGTGATATTTTGGTTCACAGCAAACCGGAAATTGGCAGCAGATTTACAATAAAATTGCCGTTGGAACAGTGAAGATTGAAAAGATTAAAAGATTCAAAGATAGAAAGATTACAAAGATTAGAAAGATTACAAAGATTGGCAAATTAAAATAAAAATATTAGTAATTCATTTTCAAATTTATTTATGAGGTCATTCCGGCTTGTCCGGAATCTTTTTTATTTTACTTTGTAGAGACGAGATATATCTCATCTTAACGAGAATAAAGTTCAAGTATTGGTTTAAGAAAATCCAAAAGAAAGATTCCGGACAAGCCGGAATGACGGAATTACCAGATTACCAAACTAAAAACTGAGAACTGTAAACTGATAACTGAAAACTATAATTCAACCGGAGATTTTAATGTCTGCAAAAATTTTAATTGTTGATGACGAAAAAATTATCAGAGAATCGCTTGAAATATTTTTAAAAGATGAAGGTTACTCTGCAGAAACTGCCGCCGATGGCGAAGAAGCGCTGCAAAAAATAAAAAGCGGTAATTATGATGTTGTTGTAACAGATATTAAAATGCCGAAATTAGATGGAATTGAACTGATTCAAAAAGCATCGCAAATTTCGCCCGAAACTTTTTTCGTAATTATGACGGCGTACGCTTCGGTAAAAACCGCGATTGATGCTTTGCGTCTTGGCGCTTATGACTATTTAATAAAGCCTGTAGAATTCGATGATCTTATAATTCGCTTAAAAAGATTGCTTTCTTACAAAAATTTATCGAATGAAAATAAAGCGCTGCGACAAAGATTAAATACCGAACTTGGTCATCATAGTATTATCGGAAAAAGCGAGCCGATGAAAAAAGTTTTGGATCTTGTTCAAAGAGTTGCGCCAACAAACAGCAATGTTTTGATAATGGGAAAAAGCGGAACGGGAAAAGAACTTGTTGCAAAAGCAATTCATTTTAACAGCAAACGAAAAGATGAAATTTTTCTTCCCGTAAATTGCGGTGCAATTTCAGAAAATTTAATTGAATCGGAATTATTCGGACATAAAAAAGGCGCTTTTACAGGCGCTTCAGAAGATAAAATGGGATTGTTTAAAGTTGCAGATGGCGGAACTTTATTCTTAGATGAAATCGGCGATATTCCGCTTCATCTTCAGGTAAAACTTTTGCGCGTTTTGGAAGACCGCGCTTTTATTCCGGTTGGCGGCGTAAAACCGATTTCAACAAACGTAAGAATAATTGCCGCAACAAATCAAAATCTTTATGAAAAAGTTAAAAAAGGTGAATTCCGCGAAGATCTTTTTTACAGATTGAATGTAGTTGAAATCAAACTTTCATCATTAAACGAACGCCGCGAAGATATTCCGCTTCTTGTAAATCATTTTATTGAAAAATACAGAAACGAAATTGGTAGAAAAATTTTAAATGTTGATAATGAAACAATGCGCCTGCTTATGAATTATGATTGGAAAGGCGGAGTTCGCGAACTTGAAAACGTAATTGAGCGCTCCGTAATTTTTGCAAACGGAGATGTAATTACCGTTGATGCACTTCCGGATTATATAAAAGGATTAAATTATAATGATAATTTTCCTGATTCGTTAAAAGATGCGCTTAAAATTTTTGAACGCGAACACATTGCAAAAACAATGAAAAAGTTCAATTTTGAAAAAGAAGCAGTTGCAAATGCTTTGGAAATCGGACTTTCATCGCTTTACAGAAAAATGGAAGAATTGAACATTCCGACAAAATTACCGAAAGACGATTAGAAAGATATAAAGATTCAAAAATTAGAAAGATTGAAAAGATTAGAAAGATTAAAAGACTTTTTAATTTAGACCTATTTATTTTGTATTAAAAAACGTAGAGACGAAATATATCTCGTCTCTACAGGAAAAATTTATTATTGTAATTATGATTTTTCTATCATCTCAATCAAATAATCTTAAACAAATTCAATAAATCAACCGTAAATTCAAACTTCTTTTACAATTCCGTTTTCAAGTTTGTAATTTTTATTTGATTTTTCGCAGAATGCAAATCCGTTTTCATCAAAATTTAATCTTATACCGGCTTCGCTGAACCAACCGATAATTTTTGCGGGACTTCCAACAACCAAAGCAAAATCCGGAACATCTTTTGTAACAACTGCGCCCGCGCCAATCATTGCGCTTTTGCCAATTGTAATTCCGCAAACTATTGTTGAATTTGCTCCAAGTGATGCGCCTTCTTTTACCAAAGTTTTTATGTAGAATTCAGCCCCGACTTGCGGATATTTGCAGCGCGGATTTAAAATATTTGTAAAAACCATTGAAGGTCCGCAAAAAACATAATCTTCCAATTCAACGCCTTCATAAATTGAAACATTATTTTGAATTTTGCAGAAGTTTCCAATTTTTACATTGTTCGCGATATTTACATTTTGTCCGAGCACGCAATTTTTCCCGATCTTTGCATTTTTTTGCACATGAGAAAAATGCCAGATTTTTGTGCCTTCACCAATTTCGCAAGGCTCATCAACAAAAGCGGATTCATGTTTGAAGTAGTTCATGGTTTTTTGTTTTCAGTTAATAGTTTTTAGTTATCAGTTTAAACCACAGAATATAGATTAAATTTTTAAATAAAATTATTTCGTTATTCTCCCGATTCAATCGGGAGAATGACTGAATTAGATTTTATATCTTTTCATTTTGTAAATTCGGATGAACAATATCAAGATCTTTTGAAATTACGGCGTTGCGAATTTTATGCGCAAGTTCAATTGACGCGCGCGCATCGGAAATTCCGAATCCTTTACCCGCTAAAATTTCTTTATAAACTTTTGTGTGAAGATCCGTAAATCCTTCACTGAATTTTATTTCTTCGCCATCAACTTTTATTGATCTGAAAGTTGGTTTTCCTGTTTCAATTTCATTTTGAGGAAGATCATTTTTATCGATTGACAAAAACCATTTTACATTTGCGCGTTCAAGTTCTAAAAATCCCGCCATTTTATAATTATTTGAAAGATGAACCTGATAATTTTTCACATTGCCGAAAAGCCAGATAAGCAGATCAAAAAAATGAATTCCGATATTTGTCCCGATTCCGCCTGATTTTTCCTTAATTCCTTTCCATGAAAAATGATACCAAAGTCCTCGAGAAGTTATATAAGAAAGATCAACTTCATATTTATCTTTTTTAGAATTTTCAATTTGCTTTTTTAATTCCAAAAGTGATGGATGAACCCGCAATTGCAAAATCGTGTAAATCTTTTTTTGATATTCATTTTCAAGTTCTTCAAGCTGATCCAAATTCCACGGATTTAGAACAAGCGGCTTTTCGCAAATTGCATCTGCGCCGATTCTCAAAGCCAATCTGATATGCGCATCGTGTAAATGATTTGGTGAACAGACGGTTAGATAATGGATTTTTTCTTCATCTGAAATTCTGCGCAATTTTTCTAAATGCCGGTCAAATCTTTCAAACTCAGTAAAAAAACTTGTGTTAGGAAAATATTTATCTAAAATTCCAACAGAATCGTTCGGATCAACCGCTGCGACTAAATTATTCCCTGTATCTTTTATTGCTTGAAGATGACGCGGCGCAATGTATCCGGCAACTCCGGTTAATGCAAAATTCTTTTTCAACTTTTAATAACCTCTTTTAAGCGCAAGTTTATAATCAGCCTCAGCCATAATCTGAACCAGATCTTCAAATTTAGTTTCTGCTTTCCAGTTAAGAATCTCTTCTGCTTTTTTTGGATTGCCGATTAGTAAATCTACTTCAGTTGGTCTGTAATAATTTGGATTAACTTCAACAACTGTGTCACCGACTTTTGGCAATTGTTTAGCTTTTATAAAATTATCTTTTTGTTTTTTATCAAATTGAAATTTAGGATCATCTATTTTTTCGATTATTCCTTTTTCATTTTCTTCACTACCTTGCCAAGATAAAGTAATTCCCAATTCTTTAAACGTTAGTTCAGTGAATTCTCTTACAGTTTTTGTTTCACCTGTTGCAAGTACAAAATCATCAGCTTTATTGTGTTGTAAAATCTTCCACATTCCTTCACAATATTCAGGAGCATATCCCCAATCTCTTTTTGAGTTTAAATTACCCAAAGATAATTTATCTTGCAGTCCTAATGCTATTCTTCCTGCTGCTCTTGTTATCTTTCTTGTAACGAAAGTTTCTCCTCTTCTTGGAGATTCATGATTAAACAGAATTCCGTTTGAAGCAAATAGATTGTAAGCTTCTCTGTAATTTACTATTATCCAGTAAGCATATAGTTTTGCTACTCCGTAAGGACTTCTTGGATAAAATGGAGTCTTTTCAGTCTGTGGTACTTCCTGAACTTTTCCGTATAGTTCACTTGTGGAAGCCTGATAAAATTTTACTTCTCTTGTAAGTCCAACTTCTCTTATTGCATCTAAGAATCTTAATGTTCCTAAAGCATCAACTTGTGCTGTGTAATCGGGAACTTCAAAAGATACTTTTACATGAGATTGTGCAGCAAGATTATATATTTCATCGGGTTCAATTTTTTCTAACAATCTATTCAAACTTGATGTATCTACAACATCTCCGTAATGAAGTTGAAATCTATCGGAAATCTCTTTATTGTTATAGAGATGGTCTATTCTTTGTGTGTTAAATGAACTGCTTCTACGAATAATTCCGTGAACTTCATAGCCTTTATCTAGTAATATCTCTGAAAGGTAACTTCCATCTTGTCCGGTTATGCCTGTGATTAATGCTTTTTTCATGGTTCCCGATGTTAATTTAGAATTAATAATTATTGAATGCTGTCTGATTCCGGACTAAGCCAGAATGACGGCGGAATTTAAGAAAAACAACCCCCGTACCCCCTTTTTAAGGGGGAATTAAAAAAGATTCCGGACCTGTCCGAATTGCTTCGGCCAAGGCGGGCAAGCCGGAATGACGAACAAAGGCAGGGATTGCCACGCTTCGCCATGCATACGGCAGGCAAGCTCGCAATGACAAACTAAATTAATGTCATCGCGAAGGAGTCCCGATTAAATCGGGACGACTGTGGCGACCTAAGATTTCTCACTTCGTATCGAAATGACAGTTGTTTTTTACTTTTTGCTTTTGCCTTGTTCTTCCAAAAACCATTTATAAGTTTTTTCGATTCCTTCTTTTAAACTTGTTGTATGTTTGTACCCAAGTTCATTCAATCTTGTTACATCCATCAATTTGCGCGGCGTTCCATCCGGTTTAGTTGTATCGTACTTAATTTCGCCTTTAAATCCAACAACATCAGAAATTATATTTACCAATTCCGCAATTGAAAGATCTTCACCTGTACCTACATTTATGTGTGAAAGTCCTTTTTCGTATAGATCTTTTGCATCAACATTTTGCATTAAGAAATAAATTGCATCGGCTAAATCATCAACATACATAAATTCGCGCTTTGGCGTTCCGGTTCCCCAAACTTCAACAGAATTTTTATTTTCAATTTTTGCTTCGTGAAATTTTCTTATAAGCGCCGGCAACACATGTGAATTTTGAAGATCGAAATTATCATTTATTCCGTAAAGATTTGTCGGCATTAGTGAAAAGAAATTTGAACCGTATTGTTTGAAATAGCTTTCGCAAAGTTTTATGCCTGCAATTTTTGCGATTGCGTAAGGTTCGTTTGTGTATTCCAAAGTGTCAGTTAAAAGATATTCTTCTTTCAAAGGCTGCGGCGCAAGTTTAGGATAAATGCAACTGCTGCCCAAAAAGATTAATTTTTCAACGCCGTATTTGTAAGCCGCGTGAATTATATTTGCTTCGATCATCAAATTTTCATAAATGAAATCAGCGCGGTAAGTATTGTTTGCCAAAATTCCACCGACTTTTGCTGCGGCAACAATTACAAGTTCAGGGTTTTCTTTTTCGAAAAAATCTTCAATTTCATTTTGGCGAATTAAATTTAATTCTTTTGAGGATTTTGTAATAATATTTTCAAAACCTTCTTGTCTGAATTTTCTTTCGCAAGCCGAACCAACCATTCCGCGATGCCCCGCAATGTATAATTTTTTGTTCTTCATTTTTTCCGTGTTAAAAGTTTTTAATTATGAAATATAAGGAAATATTAATGAATGGAAAATTCAAAATTGAAAAATTAAAATGTCATAAAAATTTTATTACTAAGCCGGTAAAATGACGTAAAAGTAAAAAAATAAAATGCAAAAAGTTTGAATGTGAAATTTTTAATGAAAACACTTCGCAAATGATATTCAACAAAAAATATTTAAGGAAAAATAGAATTTGCAAAAATATGTTTTATCATTCTGGCTTGTCCGGAATCCTTTTTAAAATAAATTTTCTATAAAAGTATTCTGTATCGATGATAAATATTTAAAGTATTTCACATAAAACATTGCATTTAATTTTGAACAACGAATTTAGTTTTAAGTACAAAAGAAAAGATTCCGGACAAGCCGGAATGACAGTCATTTTAATTTTTCATTTTCGGATTTCTATTTAAAATTTTTAATCTTTGAATCTTATCATTTCAAAATTAATAATTGTTCAAACTAAACATATATTATTATTCTGAATGCTGATCGCTGAAAGCTGACAGCTTAATTTATTTTTCTTATCTTTAAAACTAAAATTTGCATCTATTTACTTTTTCAAATTCGAGGTAAAAATGAAATTTAAATTCCGTATGGTTATTTTCTTTCTTTTAGTTACATCATTAAATATTTTGGCGCAGCAAAAACGCGCGCTTACTTTTGAAGATATGTGGGCGATGAAAAGAATCGGCGATATGTCACTTTCGCCCGATGGAAAATTGATTGCTTTCGCCGCAACTCAATTTGATGTTGAAGCAAATAAAGGAAATTCCGATTTGTACTTAATGAATTCCGATGGTTCAAATTTGCGCACAATCAAAAATTCAGAAAAAAGTGAAAGCGCGCCAATCTTTTCGCCTGACGGATCAAGAATTTTTTATTCTATGGGCGGACAAGTTTACAGCACAAATCTGGATGGAACTGATGATAAACAAATTACTGATTTTTATCCCGGTGCAAGCGGAATAGTAATTTCCAAAGATGGCAAAAAAATGTTGTTCGTTTCTTCGGTTTATCCTGATTGCAACGATATAAAATGCAACGAAGAAAAAGATAAAGCAAAAGAAAACAGAAAATCCACAGGTGAAATTTTTACTGAACTTATGTACAGACATTGGGATAATTGGCGCGGCGAAAAAAGAAGTCATTTATTTTTAATGGATCTTGAAAAAAATGAAATTGTTGATCTTACTCTTAACAGCAAATTTGATGTTCCGCCGGTCGCTTTGGGAAGCGCTAACGATTATTCAATCTCTCCCGATGGAACCGAAATTGCATTCACAATGAACATTGCCGAAACTTTGGCAACAAGCACAAATAATGATATTTTCATTATCAAATTAGCGGATGTTCAAAAAGGAAAAGTTACACCTTACAAAAAAATTTCAACAAGTTTGGGAAATGATAATCAGCCGGTTTACTCGCCCGATGGAAAATACATTGCTTACACTTCAATGGAGCGCGCGGGATTTGAAGCCGATAAACAACGGTTGATGATCTATGACAGAGCAACAGGTGAAACAAGAAATTTGACCGGGGATTTTGATCGCTCTGTAAGTCAAATTGCCTGGGCGCCTCATTCACAAACAATTTATTTTGATGCCGCCAACGAAGTTTTCAATTCCATTTATAGAATTGATCTTGCAAAAGGCAGAGCAAAAATGATCGTAGGGAAACATTACAACACAAATATTGCGGTTTCCGATAGCGGCGTGATTTATTTCAAACAGCAAAGATCAAATCTTCCTTATGAAATTTTTACTGCCGATACAAACGGAATTAAAGTAAATCAACTTTCTTTTATCAATAAAGAATTGTTAGATCAAATTGAAATGAATCCGATTGAGCCGTTTTGGTTCGATGGCGCAAACGGAAAAAATGTTCAATCAATTTTGGTTCGTCCTCCATTTTTCGATGTGAAAAAGAAATATCCGATGATATTTTTAATTCACGGCGGTCCGCAGGGACATTGGGCAGATGATTTCCATTACAGATGGAATATTCAAATGTTTGCCGCAAAAGGTTATGTTGTTGTTGCTCCAAATCCGCGCGGTTCAACAGGATACGGACAGCAATTTACAGATGAAATTTCGCAGGATTGGGGCGGAAAAGTTTATACGGATCTTATGAATGCTTACGATTATGCAATTAAAAATTATAATTTTATTGACAGCAAAAATACATTTGCAGCCGGCGCATCTTACGGCGGATATATGATAAATTGGATCGAAGGTCATACAGATAGATTTAACGCACTGGTAAGTCATTCAGGAGTTTTTAATCTTGAAAGTATGTTCGGAACCACGGAAGAATTATGGTTCCCGCTTTGGGAAAACG
>CBDUBH010000059.1:0-22057 GCA_965365345.1 uncultured Melioribacteraceae bacterium | reverse complement strand
ATTTGAAATTTGAGAATTATAAAACTTATGGATTTGCTCCGAATCAGCCGAAAAATCTTGCTCAAAATATTTATATAAGAAACGGATTGGGAATTGATTCAAGCGATGTTTTCAATTTTGTAATTCAAAGGGAAAATCCTTCGAAAGAAAATTTTTACAGAATGTTCAGATTAGAAAGTGAAAGCGATTGGCTTCTTCCGGTTCAGAAAAAAACTTACATGCGCAATTCACAAGGCACAAGCGTAAATGTAAAATTCGATACGAAAAAATTCAGCGAACCGGGATTATACACTTCAAAAATAAATGCTTACAGAGATGATGCTTCAAGATTTCCCGAATTTGAACTTTGGGCAACGGTTGTAATTCCGCACGAATTTAATTCGCAAAATAATTACGTTTTGAAATTCGACAACGAAAAATTGATGCCGGCAAAGCACAAAAGATATTTCATAAATATTCCTTTCGGCACATCAAGTTTGATAGTAAAAATGAGTTCGCAAAAAGGAAAATATGTTGAAGCGAATTACAGATTGTTCAATCCCGATGGCGAAAATATTTTCCTTTCATCACTTCTTGCAACAGATGCCGATGAAAACAATGTTCAGCACAATCATTACGATTTGATTGCTGGAGTTTACGAAGTTGTTGTTCACGGAAGTTTTTTGGCTAAGGGCGAATCAACTTATGATATTTCTTTTGAAGTTGTGGGAGTAAATTCACCAAACGGAAAAATTGTAGTAAGCGAAGGCGAGAATAAAATCAATCTTCAAAATCTCTTTAACAAAAAAGAAAATTATTCGGTTGAAGGTGAAATTTTAGGATATCAAAAAGAATTTACGGTAAATGTAAAAGGCGATGGAAGATTTGAATATCCTTTTACACTAAATAAAAATGAAAAATCAAAAACTTTTGAAGTCGAATTAAGCAAAGAAGATTTCAATAAAACAACCGATTTTTCAATTATGATTTTTGACGAACAGGGAAACGCTTTGGAAAAAGACGGTTTAAGTTACGCAAGCGGAAGTGTTTCTGTTAAAAATATTTACGGCGATGCTGAAAGTACAAAACTGAAATTCGTAATTTGGCCCGCATTTACTGAATTAATTGATGAAGCGGAAGTTAAAGTTACAGAAATTGCGGAACTTACTGATACACAAAAAGTTAATATAAATTATTACGGAAGAAATGCAGTAGAGTTTTATCCTTCGGTTGCAAAAGAAATTTCCGTAAAAGTTGATAAGCCGGATTTCAACTATCAGGATGATTTTGTACCTTTCGGAAAAATTTACTTCAAATCGGCAAGAAAAGACAGAGTTGAATTGGAACTTCCTTTTATAATAAAGTAATTAGGAGAATAATTTATGAGTGAACACCACATGCCTGATACTAAAAGCGGATTGCCCGAAAATGCTTACAGAGAATTAAAGCCGGGTGAAGAGTACAGACCGATTCTTTCACCGCAAAAAATTTATCCTGAAATAAATACCTGGTCGGTGCTTTGGGGTTTGGTTATGGCTGCAATATTTTCAGGTGCGGCTGCGTATTTAGGATTGAAAATCGGACAGGTTTTTGAAGCCGCAATTCCAATTGCTATTATTGCAGTTGGACTTTCAACTGCTTTTAAGCGAAAAAATGCTTTGGGCGAAAATGTAATTATTCAATCGATCGGCGCAAGTTCCGGAGTAATTGTTGCGGGCGCAATTTTTACAATTCCGGCGCTTTACATTTTGGAACTTCAAGCTGAATTTTATCAAATATTTTTAGCTTCGATGTTTGGCGGATTTTTAGGAATTTTATTTTTAATTCCTTTCAGAAAATATTTTGTTCAGGAAATGCACGGACAGTTTCCTTTTCCTGAGGCAACCGCAACAACTGAAGTCTTGGTAAGCGGCGAAAAAGGCGGCAATCAGGCAAAAGTGCTTGTTGTTAGTGGACTTATCGGCGGTATTTATGATTTTATTATTGCAACTTTCGGTTGGTGGAGTGAAGTTTTCACTACAAGAGTTTTACCGATCGGAACAAGGTTGGCGGAAGATTATAAACTTGTTTTCAGGTTGAATGTTGGCGCTGCGGTAATGGGATTAGGTTACATTACCGGATTAAAATACACTGCAATAATTGCTGCGGGATCATTTGTTTCATGGTATGTTTTAATTCCAATAGTAAATTACATCGGCGCAAATTTGGTTACTCCGCTAGGTGTTAATGCAACTTTACTCATTAGAGATATGTCACCCGAACAGATTTTTTCTAATTATGTTCGTCATATCGGTATAGGCGGAATTGCAATGGCCGGAATTATCGGAATTGTAAGATCATCAAAAATAATTGCTTCAGCTTTTTCACTTGCCGTAAAAGAAATTTTCGGCGCAAAAACCGGAAGCGAAGAAAAATTAAGAACTCAAAGAGATCTTCCGATGAAAATTATCATCAGCGGAATTTTAGCAACTGCTATTTTAGTTTTTATCTTTTTCTATTTCGGAGTTGTTGAGTTAAATATGACTCATGCAATCGTGGGATTATTAATAGTTTTAGTAATTTCATTCTTGTTTACAACTGTTGCCGCAAATGCAATTGCAATTGTTGGTACAAATCCCGTAAGCGGAATGACTTTGATGACATTGATATTATCATCAATAATTTTGGTTTCTGTCGGATTAACAGGTGAAATCGGAATGGTTTCCGCATTGATCATTGGCGGTGTTGTTTGTACAGCGCTTTCAATGGCGGGCGGATTTATTACAGATTTGAAAATCGGTTACTGGATAGGAACTTCACCTTACAAACAAGAATCATGGAAATTTTTAGGAACAATAGTAGCCGCAGCCACAGTTGGTTGGGTTATTATGATTCTTAATGAAACTTACGGATTTACAGGCGAAGGCGCTTTGGTTGCTCCTCAGGCAAACGCAATGGCAGCGGTCATAAAACCTTTGATGTCAAATCAGCCGGCTCCCTGGATGCTTTACGTTGCCGGTGCGTTCATGGCTTTAGTTTTAACAATGGTTAAAGTTCCGGCTTTAGCTTTTGCTCTCGGAATGTACATTCCACTTGAATTAAACACTCCGCTTTTAGTCGGCGGATTGATCTCGCATTATGTTTCTACAAGAAGCACAGATGAAAAATTAAACGGCGCAAGAAGAGAACGCGGAACATTGATCGCATCCGGATTTATTGCCGGTGGTGCTTTGATGGGCGTTATCAGTGCAATTTTAAGATTCTGGAATATCAATATGGTTGATCCTGAATGGTTTGAATCACACGCAGCTGAATTGATCGCGCTTGTAATGTTCTCTTTAATTTCCGCTTACATGATTTGGGATGCATTAAGAGCGAAAAAAGAAGAAGAGTAATCTTAGAATTTAGAATGTGAAAAATTAAGAAAATAGAATTCATTTAAGATTTTTCTATGCCGTCATTCCGGCTTGTCCGGAATCAGACGGCTTTATTTGTCATAGTGATCCATCGAAGATGGAGTGGCAATCTCATTAGTGAATTTCAAATTCCATTTTGAGTAAAACCGGAATGGATTTTTTATATTTAAATACAATTTCATATTTTCTTTTGAAGTTTTTATTCGTTATTTATTCTCTGAAAATTTAAATGGGGTAAGTTTTATGCAGCAAACTTTAACAAATTTCAAAAGTTTTGAAATTATTATTGGGCGGGTATTATTTTTTATTTTTATGATTTTAATTTCCGGCTGCACAGAAGATCCGGTTGGAGTAAAAGATGATGATATAATAGATGAAAAGAAAAGAGATATAGAGTTAAAACTGACTGCTGATGAAGTTGCAACAAAAAAGATGTGGATAAAAGTTGAAATCTCAGATTCTCTTCTTAAAGGTGAAACCTTAATATTAACCTCATCAAAAGATAATAAAATAGTATCAACCAAAGAATTTAAGTTAAATCGAAAAGATACAACTTTTTATTTCGGCGGATTAAATTTTGACAGATTAAAACCTAATGCGGAATATTCATATAAGATTTACTTAAAAGATTCAGTTTTAATAGATTCATCTGAAGTATTAAATGTAAGAACATTAGATGTAAATAGAATAACTGTTACTTGGGATGAACCCATTTACTTAGGAGCATCACGACACGGAGAAAAGTTAAATGATGTAGAAATAATCAGTGAAAATGATATTTGGGTTGTTGGATGGTTCTCCTTGGATAGCACAATAGAGAACGAAAAGAATATCTATCACTATGACGGAGTAAAATGGGAATCTTATTGTATTAAAACGAGATATTACCCGTCTTCTACAGAAAAAGTAATGTCTCAAATTCGTGATATTATTTATTTTGAAAACGACGGATTGTATATAACAACTTCTACTAATCTATTAAAGTATAATTTACTATCAAAATCATGGGATGAGATCTTTATAGTACCACAAGCATATGCCGGCTATATTAATGAAATATGGGGCACATCGGGAAAGAATATTTACATTGCCTCAGGTTATGGCGATGTACTTCATTACAATGGAAGTGTTATTTCATATATGAAGACCGGTAATGACATTCCTCTTTATGATATTTACGGATCACCCGATGGAAGCAAAGTCTGGGCTTGCGGACATGCATTTTATCCTGAAAGAAGCATATTACTTGAATATAGCCTAAATGAAAACGGATTAAAGGAATGGAAACCTATCTGGAAATCATCAGAATCTTTTCTGCCATTGTTAACCCAAATCAGAGACATTTATTCAACAAAGCACAGGGTATTTTTTGTCGGACATAATATAGTATTAACCAAGAAAGATAATGAAAAAAAACTCTATGCTGATGATTACGCAGTCGGAGGTTTAGGACACTTAAAAGGATACGCAGAAAATGACATCTATGCATCAGGAAGCGGAGGGCTTATTCTTCATTTTAACGGTGAAACATGGGAGGAACTACATAGATCATTCCCTCAAAGAGATGATATTATTTATTCTCTGTCTGTAAAAGGAAATACTATAGTTGCAACAGGAAGTAATTACGACAACTTTTTCGCTCGCCCTTTTATTCTTAAAGGAAAAATAAATAAATAAAGCGATGTCTATAAAGATAGTTCTTATTAAGTAAATAAATTCTTCTTAGTCAAATATACACCATCCACAAAAATGAGGGGTTACTATGCGTTCATTTGTGTTACCCATTTTTCGATTTTAAATATTTAATTTTATCTTTATAAATTAAACTGAAATTTTAAAAAGGCTCAAAATGCAAATTACTGATGCACGCGAATTTTATCCGTATTTGAAATACGGCAAAATTTATATGAATCATGCCGCAATAAGTCCGCTTTCAATTCCCGTTGTTGATGCGATAAATAAGTTTGTTTATCAACGCAGCGTTACCGAGATCGAAAATTATTTTCCTTTTATGAAAATCGTTTCCGATACGAAAACTAAAATGGGCGAGCTTATAAATTGCGATCCGGAAAGAACCGCTTTTGTTGAAAACACTTCAAACGGATTGAATATTTTAGCGCAAGGTTTAACCTGGGAAAAAGGCGATAGAATAATTTTAAACGATATAGAATTCCCGTCAAATATTTATCCATTTCTAAATTTGCAATCGCAAGGAGTTGAAATTGATTTTGCAAAATCTGAAAACGGAATTTGCGATTTAGAACAAATTGAAAAATTGGTTACGCCAAAAACTAAATTAATTTCAATTAGTTATGTTCAATTTCTTTCAGGATATAAAGCAGATTTGGAAAAGATCGGCGAGTTCTGCAAATCGAAAAATATAATTTTCTGTGTTGATGCGATTCAAGGATTGGGCGCGTTACGACTCGATGTTCAAAAATGTAAGATTGATTTTCTTGCGACCGGCTGTCAAAAATGGCTGATGAGTCTGCAAGGATTGGGATTTATTTTCATCACAAAAGAATTACAGGAAAAGTTGAACCCGAAATTTGTCGGCTGGACTTCCGTAAAAGATGCGTGGAATTTGCTCGATTACAATTTGGAACTGCGCGATGATGCAATGAGATTTCAAAACGGAACAGTTTCCGCAATCGGAATTGCCGCTTTTAATGCATCGATAAATTTCTTTTTAAAATTCGGGTATGATGAAATTGAAAAATCAATTTTATCAAATACAAAATATTTTTATGGAAAATTAAGCGAAGCGGGAATTGAGCCTTATCTAAATTTAAAAAATGTTGATGAAAAAAATCTTTCCGGAATTGTTAGCATCAAATCAGAAAAAGCCGAAGAGATTTTTAACAAGTTAAAAGGGAAAAATATTGTGGGAGCGGTACGCGGAAATGTAGTTCGCTTTGCTCCGCATTTTTACAACACAAAAGATGAAATTGATAAAGTTGTGGAAGAATTAAAGGAAATAGCAGAATAATTCCAAATCACGCTGAACGTTGCAAATGTCATTGCGAGCCCAAAGGGCGCGGCAATCTATTCCTTGATTTCAGAGATCGCCACAGTCGTTAGCACTCCTTCGCGATGACATTATTAATTCTTTCATTTGACATGTTAGGAATCAGAAAGCGCGCAAAATTAATAAATTAAAGTTGTAAAATGGAAAAATAATAAATGAAAATTTGTCTGATTACCGGCAAGCGGGAAGAGAAAACTTTTTTCTGTCATCGCGAAAGAGTCACGATTAAATCGGGACGATTGCGGCGATCTCTAATACAAAAATAGATTGCTTCGTCGCTCCGTTTCTCGCAATGACAAAGTAGAATTTCGGTCAAATTTTCTTACAAACGGGCAGGCTCGCAATGACGATTATGATTTTAATCTTTTAATCTTTTCATCTTTGAATTTTTTTTCATCTTCTATATCAAAAATTTTACAATTGATTTTGAAACTAAATCTAAATATTATTGTTAAAATAATTAAGGTTAAGAATTTTAGTTAAAAATTTAAAAATTCTTAATTTTATTATTGTATAAAAAATTTCTTTCGTTTATATTTACAACTTATGAACAAGAATTTATTGAAAGTAAGTAAACTTAAATATCTGACAAATAAAAAAAATTCCGAACGGATCTTATAGATTTTTACAAAGGTGCACCCAATTTATAAAAGTGCACCTTTTTTTTATGTATGATTGTAAATGATGTAATAAAATATTTGGAAGGTTGGGCTCCAAAAGAAACGGCGTGGCAAAAAGATAACACCGGCTTACAAATTGGAGCAACGGAAAGTAAAATTAAAAATATCTTTCTCTGTCTGGAGCTAACCGAAATTGCTTTATCCGAAGCCGTCGAAAAAAACTGCAATTTCATTATTACGCATCATCCTTTCATTTTTCAGCCGCTTAAAAAGATTGACATCACAAACGATAAAAATTCGAAGCTTATCGAAAAAATTATAAAAAACGATATTACTTTATATTCGTTTCATACGAATTTGGATTTTACAAAAAACGGCGTAAGTTTTGCTCTCGCTAAAAAACTTGATCTGAAAAATATTTCATTCCTCGAAAATCAGGAAAGTAATCAATTTAAATTAGTCGTTTTTGTTCCCGGGAACAATCTGAATGAAGTTTTAGATGCAATTTTTAATTCCGGCGGCGGAAAAATAGGCGAATATGAAAAATGCAGTTTTCAAGTTCCGGGAAAAGGAACTTTTGAAGGATCGGAAAATTCAAATCCCGCAATAGGCAAAGCACAAAATTTTGAAAAAGTTGATGAAATTCGATTAGAAATATTAATTGATTCATGGAATTTGAAAAAAGTAATTTCAGCTATGATAGAAGCTCATCCTTACGAAGAACCGGCTTTTGATGTTTATCCGCTTCAAAATAAAAATGTAAATTTTGGATTTGGTGCAATTGGAAATTTAGAAAATTCTTTAAGCGAAAATGATTTTTTGAATTTCGTAAAAGAAAAATTGAATCTTATTAATTTAAGATTTGTTAAAGGAAAATCCGGTTCAATAAAAAAAGTTGCGGTTTGCGGCGGAAGCGGATCAGATCTTTTAAAACAGGCAATTTTACAAAAAGCCGATGCTTTTATAACTGCCGATGTAAAATATCACACTTTTCATGATGCCGAAGATGAAATTCTTTTAATTGATGCAGGTCATTATGAAACCGAGATCTTGGTTTTTGATGAAGTAAAAACAAAACTTGAAAAATTAATTTTGAAATATAATAGCGATTCGGAAATTTTTGTGTTTTCACAAAGTACGAATCCGGTAAGGTATTTAAACAAATAAGGAGATAAATTTTGGTTGACAGACTAAAAATTTTGTATGAATTGCAGTTGATTGATGATCAACTCGATGAGTTAGAAGAATTGCGCGGCGATCTTCCTAATTCAATCAACGGAATTAACAGTAAATTGCAGACTTTGAAAGATCAGATTTCCGAAAAGCAGCGAGAGCAGAAAAACTCACTTGAAAAGCGACAAGCCAACGAAGAAGAAATAGAAAGATTAAAAGAAAACCAGAAAAAATTCAAAGCCCAGCTTTACCAAGTAAGAAACAATAAAGAATACGACGCACTTACCAAAGAAATTGACCACTCAGACGAACAAATAACCAAACTTGAAGCCGAAAACAAAGCGCTTGAAGACCTTGCCGAAAAACTAAAAAACGAAATTTCAGAAGTTCAACCTCAAATTGAATCATTAAATACAGAACTTGAAGAAAAAAATGCCGATCTGAAAGAAATTGTAAAAGCAAACGAAAAAGAAGAAGCAAAATTACGCGAAAAAAGAG
The DNA here is from genome assembly GCA_965365345.1 of uncultured Melioribacteraceae bacterium. Taxonomy (GTDB): domain Bacteria; phylum Bacteroidota; class Ignavibacteria; order Ignavibacteriales; family SURF-24; genus CBDUBH01. Next base: position 13,364 of record CBDUBH010000059.1, on the reverse strand, counting down.
CCGAAATTGAAGCACAAACCAAAAAACCGGATTACTCGGCTTATATGAGAATTCGCCAGGCAAAAGGCGGAAAAGCAGTTTCGCCGATAATTCGCGATGCTTGTTCAGGCTGTCACAACGTGCTTCCTCCGCAAAGAAAATTGGAAATTCGCCAAAACAGAAGAATTTACAATTGCGAATATTGTGGAAGAATTTTAATTTCTTCGGAAATTTCAGGTCCGCTTGAAGCCGCCGTTAACAGATAAAAAGATTTAGGAAAATTAAAATTTCTGTAGATCAACATTTCAAATCGGGTGAAAAATCCGGTTTGAAATGTTTTCCCTTTTGGGGAAACTTTCATCGAAGCATTTCAAAAATCATTACATTTCACAAATCATTTTTATATTTGAAATTCGATTAAATAAAACTTCATATCTGAATATTTTGTTTTAAATTATATGAATAAAATTTTCCCGGAAACATTTTCTTAAAATCAAAATTTCACAATGGAAAAATACAAGATCATAAATATTGATTGCCCCAATTGCGCCGCAAAGATTGAAACTAATTTGAATAAGTTAAAGGAAGTTAAATACGCTTCGATAGATTTTTCCAATCAAACTTTGTTTTTGGATACAAGTAATATTGAAAAGGTGAAAAAAACAATTCAGGAAACTGAGCCGGGCGTCGAAATTCAAAAAGAAAATGAAAATTTTGTTCAGGTAAATTTTGATGAAGAAGAAAGATCGAAAATAAAAAAAGAACTGATCTTAATTTCCGCAGTTGCGGTTATTTTTGTTTTGGGAATTATTTTTCAAAATCAAATTGAAAGTTCATTAAACCCATTTTTGAAATATTTGGTTTTTATTCCGCTTTATTTGATCGCGGGAAAAACGGTTTTAACAGGCGCATTCAAAAAAATCATCAAAGGAAATTTTTTTGATGAACATTTTTTGATGACCGTAGCAACTTTGGGCGCAATTGCAATAGGTGAAATTGCCGAAGCAGTTGGGGTTATGATCTTTTATCAGATCGGGGAATTTTTGCAGCAGCTCTCAGTTAAAAAAGCGCGCAGATCAATAAAAACGCTTTTAGAAATAAAACCTGATTTTGCAAATCTTATTTTGAAAAATGAAACAATTAAAGTTGATCCGAAAGAAGTTAAAATTTCTGATGAAATTTTAGTAAAGCCGGGCGAAAAAATTCCTTTAGATGGAATTATTCTGGAAGGAAATTCTTTTATTGATAACTCCGCTTTAACCGGCGAATCCGTTCCGAAAAGCGTAAGTAAGAATGATGAAGTTTTGGCAGGATCAATAAATTTAAACGGGCTTTTGAAAATAAAAGTTACAAAACTTTTTGAAAATTCTTCTGTTGCGCGGATTTTAGAATTAACGGAAAACGCAACGGCAAAAAAAGCGGAAACGGAAAAGTTTATTACAAAATTTTCGCGTTATTATACTCCTGTTGTTGTTTTTTCGGCAATTTTAATTGCAACGATTCCACCTCTTTTTTTAAATCAAAATTTTGATGATTGGCTTTACAGAGCGCTTGTAATTTTGGTTATTTCATGTCCTTGCGCTTTGGTAATAAGTATTCCGCTCGGATATTTCGGCGGAATCGGCGGCGCATCAAAAAAAGGAATTTTAATAAAAGGCTCGAATTTTCTGGATGCTTTAACAAAAGTTAAAACAGTTGTTTTCGATAAAACCGGAACTTTAACAAAAGGAGTTTTTAAAGTTACCGAAGTAATTCCGGCAAACGGATTTTCCAAAAATCAAATTTTGAAAATTGCCGCCGAAGCCGAAAGTAAATCAAATCATCCTGTTGCAAAATCAATTTCGGAAGAATATAAAAATATTTTCGGGAATGAAATTCCCGAAAGCGCCACAGAATTTTACAATGAAATTCCCGGACACGGAATTAAAGCCCGCATAAACGGAAATGAAATTATTTTAGGAAACGATAAACTTCTTCATCTGGTAAATATTGAACATGAAAATTGCAATTTTGATGGAACTGTAATTCATCTTGCGGTAAATCAAAAATTTGCCGGCACAATAAAAATTTCGGATGAAATTAAAGAAGAATCGGTTCACGCAATTCAATATTTGAAAAATTTGAATGTTGAAAAAATAATTATGCTTACCGGCGATAATTTTGAATCGGCAAAAGAGATTTCAGAAAAATTAAACTTGGATGAATTTTATTCAGAACTTTTGCCTGAGCAAAAAGTTGAAATTTTGGAAAAATTGATCTCTGAAAAAAAAGAGAAAGATGAAAAAATTGCTTTTGCCGGCGATGGAATTAATGATGCTCCGGTTATTGCGCGCGCAGATATTGGGTTTGCAATGGGCGCTTTGGGAAATGATACCGCAATTGAAACTGCTGATGTTGTTTTAATGACCGGAAATCCGGCAAAGATCGGGACGGCAATTCAGATTGCGCACAAAACCCGTAAAATTGTTTGGCAAAATATATTTTTTGCGCTTGGTGTAAAATTGTTTTTCATTGCCTTAGGCGCAATCGGAATTGCCTCAATGTGGGAAGCGGTTTTTGCCGATATGGGAGTAGCGCTTTTGGCAATTTTAAATTCGTTAAGAGTGATGAGGTAAGAATGAAAAAATGGAAAATGGAAAATGGAAAATTTTATTTAAGAATTCTAATCTTTTTACTCTTTCTAATCTTTGAATCTTTCTATTATTTTTAATTTAATCAGAGATTGCTTCGTCTCCCGATTAAATCGGGACTAGCAATGACTATTATTTTTGTATCTTTTAATATTTGAATTTCCTTTACAATTTTTTACAAATATTATAATTCCATTTTGCTATATTCATTTTAATTTATTTTATGGAATTTTGATGAAACATTTTAAACTTTATATTTTTGTTTTTATTGTATTTTTATTCTCAAATCTAAAAGCACAAGATCAAACTTTTTGGTGGAACGATCAAATTTTTTATGAAATTTTCGTAAGAAGTTTTTATGATTCAGATGGAAACGGAAAAGGCGATTTTAAAGGATTGATTGAAAAACTTGATTATCTGAATGATGGAAATCCCGAAACAAAAACGGATCTCGGAGTTACTGCAATTTGGCTTATGCCGATAAATCCATCTCCAAGTTATCACGGATACGATGTTACCGATTATAGAAATATTGAACCCGATTACGGCACAATGAACGATTTTAACGAATTCATGAAACAGGCGCATGCTCGCGGAATAAAAGTTATAATTGATCTTGTTCTAAATCATACTTCAAATCAGCATCCCTGGTTTACACAATCAACAAATTCTTCATCAAATTACAGAGATTGGTACATCTGGAAAAGTACAAATCCCGGTTATACAGGATCTTGGGGACAGCAAGTTTGGCATTTTAGAAATAACGCATATTATTTCGGAATGTTCTGGAGCGGAATGCCCGATCTGAATTATACAAATCCCGAAGTGAAAAATGAAATGTTTGATGTAACAAAATTCTGGCTCGATAGCGTTAAAGTTGATGGATTCAGACTTGATGCAATAAAACATCTTTTTGAGCAAGGAACTTTGATGGAAAATGTTCCCGCAACGCACGAATTTTTTAAAGAGTACAGAACTTTTTATAAATCCGTAAATCCTGATGCAATTACAGTAGGAGAAGTTTGGTCATCAACAAAAGAAGTTGCAAAATATGTTGATGGAACTAAAGTTGATATCTGTTTTGAATTTGATCTTTCGGGTGCAATTTTTAACGGCGTAAACGGTTTAAATCCTGCGCAGATAAAAAGCAAAATGAATGAAATTCTTACTGCTTATCCGTATTTGCAATACGCAACATTTTTATCAAATCACGATCAAAACAGAATATTTTCGCAATTCGGAATAAATCAAAAAAAAATGAGACTTGCGTCATCGCTTTTGCTAACTTTGCCCGGAGTTCCGTTTATTTATTACGGCGAAGAAATTGGAATGCTTGGCGCAAAACCAGATGAAGATATCAGAAAACCGATGCAATGGAATACCGAAAAAAACGCGGGATTTACAACCGGAACTCCATGGCACAATTTGAATTACAATTATTCAACATATAATGTAAAAACCATGCAATCCGATTCAATTTCATTATGGAATCATTACAGAAATTTGATTAAGGTAAGATCTGAAAATGAAGCGATGCGAAAAGGAAATTACATTGCGGTAAATTCAGATCCAAAAATATTCTCTTTTGCAAGAAGTTTTGAAAATGAATTTATAATTGCGGTTCACAATTTTTCAGTTGATTCTTTACCGGTCTATTTAAATTTGGCAAGTTCAAATCTTATAGAAGGTGAATACGAAGTTACCGAAATTTTAACCGGAAAAAGTTCAGGAAAAATTTCAATTAATGAAAATGGCGGATTTACAGATTATGATCCCGGAATTAAATTAAATGCTTTAACTTCGATAATGCTAAAAATTGAAAATGCTGTAACAAATATTGAAAATTCACCTGCTTCTCCGAAAGAATTTATATTGAATCAAAATTATCCGAATCCTTTTAATCCAAATACAGCAATCAGCTATCAGCTTTCAGCGCAAAGTAAAGTTGAGTTAAAAATATTTGATGTATTGGGAAGAGAAGTTCAAACTCTGGTAAACGAAATTCAATCAGCCGGAAATTACAAAGTGAATTTTGATGCAAGGGATTTGCCAAGTGGAATTTACATTTATCAAATTAAAGCAGGGAACTTTGTTCAATCCAATAAGATGATATTGGTGAAATAGAATGGAAAATTTAATATGGAAAATGGAAGAATTTAGAAATGTTTTTGTTTGATTCTCGATCCAAATTTAATCGGGAAGAATGATAAAGTAATTTTAATTTTGTAGAGATGAGATATATCTCATCTCTACGTTTGTGAAAATATTGAAGAGGTTTATGATATTTACAAAAATGCGATCTCGGCAATTTTCGGTTTTACAAGTTTTTCAAAATCCGAATATTTCATTTTGATAAGTTCAGTATGAGTGCCCGCGTTAAACAGAATTTCTTCATCATCGCGTAATTTCTCGGCGACGTAAACCGGAATATTCCAAAGATTTCCGAAAGGCGGCATTGCTCCCAATTCACAATTCGGAAAAAGATCTTCAAATTCTTTTTCGTCGGCAATTTGAACTGCTTCAGCTCCGGTTATTTCGCGAAGTTTATCAATATCAACGCGCATATTTCCGGGAAGAACAGCCATGCTGATTTTGCCGTCAACTTTTACAATTACTGTCTTAGCAATTAATTTGCCTGAAATATGAACTGAATGTGCCGTATATTGTGCAGTAAAAGTAGGAGAGTGTTTTATAACGTCATAAATAACGTTATTTTCCTGCAAAAAAGATTTTAATTTTGCGTTTGGCATAAAAATCCTCCTTTTTTTTTGTATTTTTTTGTAACAAGCGGATTTCTCATGCGTTATATATATGAAGAATAATTAAATTTATAAAACCAAAATTTTTGCCTTATGCTCAAAAAAATCACAATAATTTATGCTGAAGATGACAGGGATGCGGCAAACCTTGTAAAATTCAAACTGGAAAATGAAGGATTTACAGTAAAGCATTTTCCCGATGGCAGAGGAGTTGCCAAAGCCGCCGAAGAATTTAAAGCCGATCTTTTGATTCTTGATAATTCAATGCCTTTTAAAGATGGTATTACGGTTTTACGGGAATTAAAATTAAATCCTGTTACAAATTCAATTCCCGTAATTGTTACAACCGCATCAAGCATAATTGATGATGTTAAAACGATTTTATCTTTGGGAATAAGCGATTTTTTAGTGAAGCCTTTTCTTCCGCAGGAATTAATTCCGCGAATAAAAAAAATCTTAAAGATCGAATGATTTTTTTAGTTTAAAAAATGATCCAAAAATAAAAGTGTTTGATTAAACAAACCGCCCTTTTTTTCGACAATTAAAAAATAAAACTGTTTGATCATTAACTATATTTGAAAAATATTAAGTCCTAAAAATGGAACAAATTCTTATTGATAAAAGAAAAAAAACTGAAACTCAGTTAACGGGGATAAAAAACCTTCCTTTAATTCCAAAAGTAATGTTTGAAGTAACAAAACTTTTAAAAGATCCTTCATTAAATACAAACTCATTGGCAAACGTAATTGCAAAAGATCAGGGTTTAACTGCAAAAATACTTTCGATAGCAAATTCGCCTTTGTATGGGGTTCAGCGTAAAGTTACTTCGCTTGAATTTGCAGTTGTAGTTCTGGGATTTAAGGAAATCGGGAATGTTGTTACTGCGGTTTCATTAGCTGATGCAATAAAAGTAACTCCAGATAAGAATTTTGATCCTGTTGATTTTTGGATTCATTCGATGCTTGTAGGAACAGCTGCACGCGGAATTTCGCGGGAACTCGGTCACGCTGAATTAGGCAGCGATGCTTTTGTTGCCGGAGTTCTTCACGAAATAGGAATTCAAATTTTGCATAAATTCATGCATAAAGATTTCAGCGAAATTGTAAGCAAAGTCGCTTTGGAAGATAAACATTTTCTTGATGTGGAAAATGAAATTCTGGGAATTACACACGAAGAGATCGGCAAATTTTTAGGCGAAAAATGGAATTTGCCGCAAGTGCTTTGCGATGTTCTAAATCATCATCATCATCCAGGTGAATCAACTTTAAATAAAGAATTGACTGCTATTGTTCATCTTGCCGATTTTATGACTCAGGCACTGCAAGCCGGAACTTTTTATTGGGATAATAACATGGATCTGGATAAAAGCGTAATTAAAATACTCGGCTTTTCATCAGAAACTGATCTAAGCAAATTTATTCTTAATTATAAAGATCTGTTCATTCAAACCGCAAACTCGATAAGAATTTGATAGAAATTGTTTTTTAAAGCTTTTCAAAACTTTTTTAATGTGTTCATATAATATTTTTATGGCATTATTGTAAATTCCGATATTATGTATTATTTTAATTAGTGCAAAAATTACTGACCTAAAAATACAATAAAAAGGAGTTGTTCATGAAAAAGTTCTTCGGTGTTTTATTTACCTTTATTGCAATTTCATCTTTTGCTTTTGCACAAAATGAAGTTCGTCCAATGCTTTCTACAGGAAGTACCGCTTTGTTGTTCGAATTCAGCGGACTTGCAAATATTGGTGCCGGAAATTTTGAAGGCGGAATTGGTGGAAAATATTATTTGAATCCAAATTTGGCTTTAAGAGGCGGATTGCAATTTTTAAATGTAACCCAGTCAGCGCCAAATGATAATCTTCCTGATGATGAAGTTTCAGCAACCGGATTCGGATTAACTGCAGCATTGGAATATCACTTAAGAACCGGAAGAGTTAGCCCTTATTTAGGCGGCGGAATTTCATTCACAAATATTTCAACAGATGAAACTCAGCAAGTTGCAGGCGGAAAAGTTACAAGAAGCAATGCAATAAATGGTGTTAACATTGGCGGTGATTCTTACAATGCAGGTTCAACAATCGGAGTTTTTGGTTCATTGGGAGTTGAATTTTTCTTATATAAAGAATTGAGTTTAGGTGCAGAATATAGATTAGGTTTCAGCAGCACATCTCAAGCAGATGAAGAAGTTTCACAAGGAAATGTAACACAAACTACAAAAGGCGGAAGTATTTCCAAAATAGGACTTGATTCTCAAGGCTTTATAACTTTGGCAGTTTATTTCTAATAAACAAAATTTGAAGTTCAACAAGCCGCTTAAAAAAGCGGCTTTTTTGTTTTAAATATTTTTAATAATCATATTAATTATAATTCGCAATAAGTATCAATTGTATAAGGAAAATTTGAAATGACGAAGAAAATTTTTATCACTGATTTCGATATGAAACGTTTTAAATGGTTGATCTCAAATACGCATAGATTTGATAAAATGGATATTAAACATTTAAAGCAGTTAGAAATTGAATTAGCAAATGCGGAAATTGTTGAGCCGAAAGATATTCCTGCTGATGTTGTTACAATGAATTCAAAAGTAAGAATTAAATTTCTTGATACAAATGAAGAAAAAATTTTTACTTTGGTTTTTCCTTTTGATGCGGACCTGGAACAAGATAAACTTTCGATTTTAGCTCCAATCGGTGTAGCAATTATCGGTTATAAAACCGGTGAAACAATTGAATGGGATTTTCCGAAAGGTAAAAGACAAATAAAAATTGAAGAAATAATTTATCAGCCTGAACGCGAAGGAAATTATTATATTTAATTTTTAATCAAAATTGAAAAATTATCATTCAGCAGAAATTGCCTCTCTTTTTTAGAGAGGCAATTATTTTCGAAATGTACAAACTAAAATATTTCTCAACTTTTAATTTATTTCCTTTTTAAAAATTAGTTTTAATCATTTATTGAAGATGTTTTTACTAAAATTTAAATTCTTCATTTATAAATGTGTGAAATTAAATTTCTCCTTATTTCTAATCTTTGAATCTTTCTAACTTTAAGTGAAATATCTTTTCATACTTCAATTTTTTCTCAAAATATTAAAAATAAATTACATATTTTTAAATTTGAAGAAAGCCAAAGAGTTGAACTCAGGCTTTTTTCCGTGTGTTTATTTTAAAAATTGAAATCAAGCAAAAATTTATTAACTAAAAATCGCGGCAATGAGTTTTAACACAATAGAAATTTTTGAAAAATCTGCTTCGGCAAAATTATTAAAACAAAATTTACTAAAAGAAAAAATTACATATTCTTCAACATTAAGCGGTTCTGCAAAAACGCTGTTCATAAAATCAATTATAAATGATTTTGAACAGATCATTTTTTTGCTGCCTGATGTTCAATCTGTAAACGAAACAAAAGTTGAACTCGATATTTTGGGATTGGGAAATTTTCTTTCAGTGATTGATGATCTCAAAATTGAAATTCTTCAAGAAAAACTCACGCAAATTTCCGCAAAGGAAAAATTCATAATTTTAACGGTTCCCGAAATTTTAAAAGTTGAACTTCCGGCAAAAGATCAACTCGAAAAAACCACAACAAGATTGCAGATCGGCGGAACAATAACTTACGATGAATTAATAGAATATTTAAATTTACTCAATTATCAAAAAGATAAATTTGTTGAAAATCCCGGCGATTTTTCAGTGCGCGGATCGATTATAGATTTTTGGTCATACAGTGAACCGACTCCATGCAGAGTTGAATTTGACGGCGATTTTTTAGAATCAATAAGATATTTTGATGCTGAAAGTCAGAGATCAACCGGAACTGCCGAAACCGTTACAATTGCCGCAAACATTGAAGAAACAAAATCAAATTTTTCATCCGATATTTTTGACTATTTGAAAAATCCGCTTTTTGTAACTTCGCAATACGATTTGTACAGCATAGTTGATAAAAAAGAAAAAAGAAGTTTGCCGAAAATTCAAATTGATGATGAAGAATTGGCGCGCGAACTTTTAGGCGAAAATCAAAATGAAAATGAAATTGAAGCTGGTGAAAATCAAATTCATCTGAATGAAAAATTTTCGCTTGAAAATATATTTAGCAAAAATGCAAAATGGCTGATTGAAGATGCGCTTGGCGAAGAAAAAATGCAACTCGGAATTTCCGAAGCGCCCACAATAAATTCAAATTTTGAACTACTTTTTTCAACTTTAAAAGAATTTTGCGAAAAGGATTTTAAAATAATTTTAACTTCCGAAAATGATTTTCAATCAAAAAGATTGCGCGATCTCCTTTCGGATTTTAAAGAAGAACTTGCAGAATTAATTGAAACCGGAAAAGTAAGAATTCAAACTCTGGCAATTCACAAAGGATTTATTTTAAAAAATGAAAATCTTTTGGTGCTAAGCGATTATCAGATTTTTAATAAACCTTACCGCACAAAAATTTCTGCAAAGCAGAAAAAATCAAGATCGCGCGCAAAAGAATTTGCAGCAATTAAGCGCGGCGATTTTGTAGTTCACGAAACTTATGGAATCGGGCAATATTCGGGTTTGCAAAATATCAAAATCGGCGATGTTGAGCAGGAAAGTATCAAAATTCTTTTTGCTGAAGGCGGAATTGTTTACGTAAATTTGAATTATTTTCATCTCGTTAAAAAGTTTTCAGGAAAAGAAGGTGAAACTCCCAGACTTTCAACTTTAGGAAGCGGCGAGTGGGATTCAACTAAAAAACGCGTTAAAAAAAGAATTAAAGAAGCCGCGCGCGAATTAATCTTGCTTTACGCGAAAAGAAAAAATTCAAAAGGATTTGCTTTCGGCAGCGATACGATTTGGCAAAAGGAACTTGAAGCATCATTTTTTTACGAAGATACGCCTGATCAGGCAAAAGTTTCAGAAGAAGTTAAAGTTGATATGGAAGCTGAAAATCCGATGGATCGCTTGGTTTGCGGCGATGTTGGATTTGGCAAAACCGAAATTGCCGTTCGTGCTGCTTTTAAAGCGGCAAGCGACGGGAAACAAGCCGCGGTTATGGTGCCTACAACAATTTTAGCCGAACAGCATTTAAATACTTTTCGAGATCGCTTAGCACAATTTCCCGTAAAAGTTGAAGGACTTTCAAGATTTCAAACGAAAGCAAAGCAAAAAGAAATTCTGGAAAATTTGGAAAAAGGAAAAGTTGATATCGTTATCGGAACCCATAGGTTACTTTCTGCGGATGTAAAATTTAAAGATTTAGGTTTGATGATAATTGATGAAGAACACCGGTTCGGCGTAATGGCAAAAGAAAAATTGAAGCAGTTAAAAGCGAATGTTGATTCGCTTACTTTAACCGCAACTCCGATTCCTCGAACTTTGAATTTTTCACTTTTGGGCGCGCGCGATCTTTCCATAATTTCAACGCCACCGCCAAACAGACAGCCGATCTACACAAATGTTCAGACTTTCGATATTATGCGAATCCGCGAATATATTTTGCAGGAATTAAAACGCGGCGGACAAGTTTATTTTGTTCATGATCGTGTTCAATCAATTAATAAAATTTCGGAATATCTCAAAAAATATATTCCTGAAATTAAGATCGGAATTGCGCACGGACAAATGAAACCGGCTCAACTTGAAAATGTGATTTACGATTTTCTTCATAAAAAATATGATGTACTTTTAGCAACAAAAATTATTGAATCGGGAATTGATATCCCGAATGTGAACACGATAATTATAAATCGCGCTGATAGATTTGGTTTGGCTGAACTTCATCAATTGCGCGGAAGAGTTGGCCGAAGCGACAGACAGGCTTATGCATATTTTCTTGTTCCATCGTTAAAATCAATTAATAAAAAAGCAGTTAGAAGATTGCAGGCGATTGAAGAATTTTCCGACGTTGGCGCGGGATTTAATCTTGCAATGCGCGATCTCGAAATCCGCGGTGCTGGAAATTTACTCGGAACTGAGCAAACCGGATTTATTGATACAGTCGGTTTTGATATGTACGTAAAACTTTTGGATGAAGCTGTCGAAGAATTGAAGCAGCAGGAATTTCAAGAAATATTTAAAGAATTGCCGAAAACACAATTACGCACAGATCCTACGATCGATACATTTTTCGAGATCGGAATTCCGCAAGATTATATGCCTGATCAAGCGGATAGATTAAGTTTTTACACTGCGCTATTCTCAATAAAAGCTATGAGCGAAATCGAAGAGATCACCGAAGAAATGCAAGATAGATTCGGAAAAATGCCGGTAAATGTTCAAAGATTAGTTGCAACCGCGCTGTTGAAATATTACGCATCTTTCGCGCTTTTCGAAAGAATAATTATTCAAACGAAAAATATTATGGTGATTTTGCCGCGGGGCGAAAATGAAGAATATTACAAAAGCAAATTTACTGAGCTGATGAAATTCATTATGGATAATTATTATAATGAAGTAAAATTCAGCCAGCAAAAAGATGTATTAAAACTAGTGATTCCGAATAAGTTTGACAAGCCCGAAAAAGCGTACGAATTTTTAATTGATTTCTGCAAAAAAGTTACGCGAATTGTAAATCCACCTTATGAAATGCAAAATAAATTATCAGCTTAGAAATATTTTAAAAATCATTTTGATAATTTGTAAAAATACTAATGAAATCTCATCCTGAGATTAACGAACTTAACCCATCCCGGTTAAATCGGGATGGCGATCTAAGAGTTTGCTTCGGTCATAAATTTCCTCGCAATGACAAAATTCAATATTTTCATTCCGACTTGTTAAACTGATTTTTCCTTTTAAATAAAAAATTCAAATTGCTTCCTAATCTTATCCTTTCTTTTTTTCTTTGTTAATTTTGTAAAAATCTTTTAATAATTCGGCAATAAGATTCGATAATTCTAATGACAATTAAAATTAATTATAGTATCTTTCCGCATATTTATTTTTGGAGAATTTCAAACTTGTTAAAGTATTTTCGCAATCCTGTTGAAAGAGCAAAAGCAATTTTCTTTTTGAGTGTTTTAATTTTAATTTATACTCAAGTGAAAATTGATTACAAGCCGTATTCAAAATTTAACGAGCCTGTTTTGGCGGATTCTGTTTTGATCAAAGGGATTATTGAAATTCATCATGCGGGATTTTCAGTTTACGATGAAGAAATTTTTACTCCGTTAAATTCCGATTCACTTCAAATAAAGGAAAAATAATTACCTCAATCCTTTATAAAATCTTTCCTAAATAGCTTTAATAAAGAGCAAATTTCAAATATTTTTTGCATTTCGCCTTAAAATACATTATAATTTATTCATTAAGAATTAAAATACCATGCAATAAAAAGATATGTATCTCTTAATTAGGATAGGATATCTTTTTAGATGTGTGAGATTATTTACCACTTTATTTCCACTGCAAAAAATGTTACCGGAAATAGATGTGGCTATTTTTATGTTTAAAATTATCTTAATTAATCTAACATTAGTAAAATATTTCTGTTTAATTATAGTATCACGAGGAAATTCAAATAATGAAAGACACTAAAAATTATGAGTTGGAAGAATTAAAAGCCATCGAAACAAAAGAATGGCTTGAATCCTTAGATTATGTTTTCTATCACAGCGGTCCCGAAAGAGTTCAGGAATTATTAAAAGAACTGCAAATTTACGCAAGAAAAAACGGCGTTCAAATTCCGTTTACCGCAAATACACCATACATAAATTCAATTCCCGCAAGTAAACAGCCGCCTTTTCCGGGCAGCCGCGAAATTGAAAGAAGAATTAAAAGTTTGATCCGCTGGAATGCAATGGCAATGGTTGTACGCGCAAATAAAGAATCAAGCGGAATAGGCGGACATATTTCAACTTACGCATCTGCGGCAACTTTATATGAGATTGGTTTCAATCATTTTTTCAAAGGAAAAGATGAAGATGGCGTTGGCGATATGATCTATTTTCAGGGACACGCAGCGCCGGGAATTTACGCTCGCGCTTTTTTGGAAGGAAGAATTACAGC
>CBDUBH010000058.1:0-22182 GCA_965365345.1 uncultured Melioribacteraceae bacterium | reverse complement strand
AATTTTATATTCAGCAGTTTTTTCAGCTACGTGATTGTAATGATTTATCATCCATTGCCCATCATGATATTCACCGCGCGGAATTATTCTGCCGACATAACCGGTTTTTACTGCATCGTATCCGTGCTTTTTCATAAATTTATATGCTTCATCCATTCTTCTTTCGTAATTTGTAGCAGAAGCGGAAGTTTCGTGATGCATAATTAATTTTACACCTTTTTCTTCGGCATATTTTTGAAGTTCTTCAACATCAAAATCGGGATAGGGAGTTACAAAATCAAAAACATTTTCTTTCCAGTTTCCAAACCAATCTTCCCAACCGATATTCCATCCTTCAACCAAAACCCCTGAAAATCCGTGCTTTGCTGCAAAATCAATATAGCGTTTTGTGTTCTCGGTTGTTGCACCGTGTCTTCCGTTCGGCTTTAAACTTTCCCAATCTGTTCCTTTTAATTTCACATTATTAACATCAGCATAATTCCATGATGATTTATCAACATGCATTTCCCACCATATTCCAACATACTTTTGCGGCTTAATCCAACTTACATCTTCAATTTTTGATGGCTCATTTAAATTCAAAATCAATTTTGATGCTAAAATTTCTTCTGCTTTATCGCTTACAATAACTGTACGCCATGGAGTTTTTTCCGGAGTTTGCAAAAATGCTTTTGCTCCGCTGATTGCACTTGGAACCAAATGTGATGAGAGCACAAAATCTTTTTGATCAACAATCAAATTCATAGCGGGATAATTTACCAAAGCCGCTTCGTGAATATTGATGTAGATTCCATCATTTGTTTTTAACATAAGCGGAGTTTGAACTGCATTTTTTGCTATAAAAGATTTTGAGCTTATCTCATTGAAATTTTTTCCTTTAGAAGCATCAATTTCGGAAAGTTTTGATGTTGTGTAAGTGTATTCATTTGTATCGTAATCGCCCGGCATCCAAAAAGCTTTGTGATTGCCGGTTAAATTAAATTCAGTTTTTTCTTCGGCTACAGTAAAATATTTTAAATCATTTTGTTCCGGGAATTCATATCTGAATCCCAAGCCATCGTTAAACAATCTAAATCGAATAACAATTCTTCTTTGCTTTTCCGAATTTTGAATAAGCGTAACGGCAAATTCTTTATAATTATTTCTGATGGTTTTTACTTCGCCCCAAACCGGATCCCAAATTTCATCAACTGTTGCGGTATCAATTTTTGAAATCGTAAATCCATTTAAAAATGAATTTTGATCTTTTAATTCAATTCCCAATTTACTCGGCTGAACAATTTCTTTTTCGTTATACGAAAGTTGATAGGAAGGTTCGCCGTTATTCAAATTAAAAGTTAATATTAATTTCCCGTTTGGTGAAGAAATTGATTGCGGAAAAATTTCAAAGCTTAAAATCATAAGCAGGGAAATGATAAATAATTTTTTCATAAAGTCATCCAAAAATATTTCTTATTTATTTTTTAATTTTCAGAATATATCAAAATATAAATAACTTCTTTGTTTTTAATTGTAAAAAATTGTCAATAGAAATTCTTTAAAAAATAAAAGATCATTTAAATGAAAATTTTGATTTTAAAAAGAAATTAAAAAGTTTAACGGAAAATATTTATATTTTAATTTCAAAATATCAATAGAAGAATATGATAAAAATTTATACGATCGGATTTACTGAAAAATCAGCAGAGAAGTTTTTTGATTTACTTAAAAATGCTGAAGTAAAAAAAATGATTGACATTCGGTTGAACAATTCATCGCAGCTTGCCGGATTTGCAAAGGGAAGTGATCTCAAATTTTTTTTTAAAGAAATTTTGAATGTTGATTATGAACATAATCTGAAATTTGCGCCATCAAAAGAACTGCTTACAAACATTAGAGAAAACAAAATCAATTGGGAAGAGTATGAAAAAGAATTTTTGGAATTGATAGCGAAGCGAAATATTCTGGCCAAAATTGATTTTGAAAAATTAAACGGAATTTGTTTTTTATGCAGCGAACATAAACCGGAAAATTGCCACAGAAAACTACTTGCGGAATATTTACAAAAAGCAAACAGTGAAATTGAAATTACTCATCTGGTTTAATTAAAAATTCATATTTGTCAATTAAAAATATAAAATTTCAAAATAAAAACTTGATTATCTGGAAATTCCGAATTATCATTGTAACTAAAATCCGGGGCAATTAATGGAAAACACTCCTGATATTGAATTTTATTACGAATATTGTTTAAATAGGATTCTCGAAGTACGCAAAGCTGCTCGTGAGATAAAAGAAAAAAATGATTTATCAGAAGAGCGGAAAAAATTTTCACTGGAAAAGCTTGAGAACTGGGAAAAATATTATCTTTCCGAAATGGCACGATGTAAAGAAATTATAAGTTTTAATGTTAATTAAAATTTTATAGTATTTTTAAATCGTGTAAATCAAAATCTTTTCAAAAATAAAATTGAAAAACATTTTTCAATTCATTTTCATTAAGACCGAAAGTAACTTTAATATAAATGTAATTCTTTCCGGCTAAAACCTTTTTCTAATCTATTAAAAAAAATAATCTGACTTTTGAAAAAATCATTTTATAAATTTTGGAATCTTTATTGAAGTCGGAATTAGTTTATCTCAAATTGCTTTAAGAAAAAAAACGGGTAAAAAACTTTGTTAAAAATTCTTTACCCGGCTTTTTAAAGAAAATTAATTAGTGCAATATTGGAATGTTATGATCTTCAGATTTGAATTGTGGTAGATCTTCTGTTTTATCTTCATAATCATATTCTTCCACATCAAAGTTTTTGATGAAAAACGATATTAATTCCCAAGCTTTAGAAAAAAATCTGAATCCCCAATATAATAAAAGTGCACTGAGGGTAATAAATAATATAGTCGTAAGCATGATATCACCTCTTTTCTTAGGTATGTTAAATCGAAGCCCTATATTTATTATACAAAGTTGAAGTTCTATTAGTCAAGGTCAATCGTACAAACTTTTTAAAAAAAATTAAATATTTTATATTTTTTGAAAAATTATTTAAAAATTTTATGAATGGATTTTGCAGATGTATAAAGAATGAAATTATTTAAAAAAATCTAAATAATAATTTCAACTTTTTATAATTGTGAATGAATAAAGAAAAATCAGATTGGTAAAGAGCAAAATTAAAATTACAGGAATAATGTATAATGTATGAGCAATCAGTCCAATACCTGTTAAAGCACAACTAGCGGCAAGAATATTTCCAACTCCAAAACGTGTTATAAACATTCCGCTTAGAAAACTTGAAATTAAATATCCCGATAACGAAGCAGTAATTAACAATCCTACTGCGTTAAGCGAAATATTAAAACTTTCTCTAATTGAAGGCCAGGCAACACTAAGTAATCCATCCGGCTTTCCAAGAGTAATAAATGTGATATATGATAAAATTTTAATTCCATAATTCGGGTAATTTTTGAATTGTTTTTTCATACAAAATTAAATTACCAGAAAAGATTTATTTCAATTTTGATCATTTTAATAATTAAATTATTATTATTTCTAAAACCATAAAGTAAGTCAGGGAATAATACCAATTTGACGTTGGGATTTATTAACTCGGATATCTAAATTATCAATTTATTCATAATCCAAAAAGGTTCGCCGCCCCGAATATCCTTCCTTGGAAAAATAAACACTCTGACATTTACCATAACTATTGAAAAAAACTGAAGTAAAACTGAAGTACAAATTGACGATTTTTTACCAAAAAGTCGCTGATTTTGCTATTGGAGAGCTATGTATAAAAATGAAAAACCCTCAAAATCGTTTGAATTGAGGGTTTTTGTGGGAGCTAATGGATTCGAACCAATGACCCCCTGCTTGTAAGGACTATTTTAAACGACAAAACGTTGTTTATGCTTCATTTTCTAAATTTTATCTCACCTAAAATCACACTTTTTAAAATCAGTTTACTACAATTTCACTACACTAAAATTGAATTTTATCAGATAGGGAATCAGCTTGTTTTTTGATCCTGGATGACTTGTAATGCTTCCAGGTCACTTTAGGATCGTTATGCCCGGTGAATGAATGAATCTCATCAAATGAAGCACCCATTTCTATTATGTCGGTTATTGTAGTATTTCTGATATCAGTTAAATGATAGTTAGGGATCTTTTGTGATTCTTCTTTTGCTTCTTTGTTTATTGCTGCAATGGCGCGTCTCCAGAATCTCATTGAGTAGTGATCTTTGTATGGAAAGATCTTTCCACGAGCTTCCTTAAACTCAGAAAGGAAATCATAAAGCTGCTCATAAAGAGGGAACTTATGAGGTTCATCTGATTTTACATAATCGAATAAAATATATTTCTGCTTCCAGTATATATTTTCCCATTTTACTGTACAAACTTCAATGGGATGAACAGCAGTCAATCTCATGAACATAACAGCTCTATATTGCCAGATATTATTTTTCTTAAGAAAATCTAATATTCTTTTGAAGTCATCCGGAGGAATTTCGATTGCTTCATTCGGTTTACTTTTTAATCCTAATTTTTTGTTTTTATGAACAGGATTATTTTTTACTAAACCTTCTTCAGCCAGGTATACAAAAAGTTGTCTAATCTGACGGGTATATAATTCGATTGTGTTTTCTGATTTCTTTTCTTCACGGAGCTGATCAATAAATTTATTGATGTCAGCTGCAGTTATGCTTTTAACTTTTTTATCTCCAATGATTCTGCTGAACTGATCAAAAGCTAATTCATAAATTTCTTTTGTTTTAGGTTTTATCCCTTTTTTGTTTTCCAGAAACTTTTGTTTTGCATCTGAAAACATTAAACTGATCTGCTTTTTCACGAAAGGGAATTCATCCTCTTGAAGCAATCCAAGTTCAATTTGCCTTTGGAATTCTTTTGCTTTTTTCTTTCCAACAGGATCTTTAGCCAAAAGAGGTTTTAGAGACTTCTGAATTCGCTCACCGTTTACAGTGTACTCAATCCACCAATATTTGCCGCGAGGATATATGCTTGCCATAAAGCAATTATGTTTTATTATCTATCAGAACAGGATCAAGATTAAACTTGCTTGGATCAATAATAGGAAATATCATATCATCCATTGATGTTCCAGAGGTTTTGCTAAACAAAATTCCTCTATGTGTAGAAAGAGATATGGAAATTACATTATAAATGAAAACTTTAGGTAATTTCAATCTATCATTCTGGATAAAGTCTTCCAAATTTTCAACATGAAAAAGCATACGGGTTGATAAATTACCTAAAGGAATATTTCTCTCATTAAATTTTAGAGAAAAACTATCAGTTATATCTATTCCGATTTTCTTAGCCTTTGAATCAATTTCCATTCCTAGATTAATATTAAAACCATATTTATCTTTTTCTTTTGCAAGGTATAATTCTTCTGGAGATTTAATTGAAAGATCTTTTACTTCAATTTTATCTATTCCAAAAGTAATGGCGACAATATTTTCTTCTTTACTCATATTCATTATCTATAAAATTTAATTTTATGCTAAAGTACTACACCAATTATTAGTTTCTTCCAGAGTAAATTGCTTACTCTCTTGGCTGTTTTCTGTTATAAAAGCATTCAAAGACATATCAGACAATTTTAATTGAAAATCCCTATTCAATTTATCTTGTTTATTTATTCTATGTAGATTTACTTTATTTGAATCAATGATTTCGACTTTATTGTGTGATACAACCATAAATTTATTTGGGCCAAAATTAGGAACTACTGGATTGTTTATTATGAAAACAGCATCATTATTTTCAATATTTATATTCTTTAATGAGTTTTCCCAGAGTTCAAGATCGTATGTTCTTACATTATTCTTGAACAAATTTTTGTTCATATCTAAAGGAATTTTGAATAAATCCTTGTCAAATACTGTCTCTATTTTTGCAAGTGTCCTAACCGTGAAATTATGTGTGCCACTTAACCATTTACTAATTTCAGATTCTTTTTTACCTAATTTATCCGCTAAATCTTTCTGAGACATGCCAGCATCATCCAAATACTTTTTTATTTGGGCAGCAAGATCCATAGAGATTTTTATATATTTTTCTTTCTCTTTTGGAATTTCGTTGAAAATATCTTTAACTGTTTTGCTCATTTTATTCCTCGATTTCTACTTCAAATATTAAATTACCGGTTAATTCATTTTCGCAATATTTAATTTCACCTTCATCTAATCTTCTGAAGAATTCTTCTTCTATTTGCCTTAATACTTTTACTTTAGAATACAATAAAGGATCTTCTTGATAGGTTCTAGTTTTTTTAATTCCACCACCACCAATAATTAGAGAAAGTCTTCCGTCTCTTACACAGTACAAGCGTAATTTACCTTTTCTTATTGCATATACCTGTTCACCGTCAACCCCTTCATCCTTAAACCACGCCTCATCGCAACCACGTCTGTCAGCCATAATCTTTATAGTAGCATTTATCCACTCCATCTGTTCTTGAAATTCTTTATAAAAAATTTCATTAAAAGAAATAAATTCATTTACCTCATTATCCAAATATTTAATTGAATAAATTAAGGCTCCAGAACCAACTCTTACTTTTTCTAATATTATCGGTTTCTTCACTTATAAGTTAAGTTTATTTAATTTAACAATCAAGTTTTTTAAAAGTTCCATACTTCTGCGATAGAAAAAGGATAAAACTTAAATAGCTTTTGGAACGAATTTAATTATATTAATTATATCAACTGAGTTTCCATAATCAGTTTTTATGTCTCCATATGAAACCTCTATGTCTGAATTAGCCAATGCACTGCATAATTTTTCTAGGTATTTTTGTGAGAATTCTGGTGCTACTAAATTTGCTAATTCAGATCCTGTCTTGGTAAATACAATTACATCAATAGTTTTCTTCGGGGAATTTGCTTTTTTCGTTAATACAATTACTTTTGATCCATATTTTATTAATACTGTATTATCATTTGGAGACTGTTGAATACCCCAAGTAACTTCTGATTCAGAATAGGATAATCCTAATTCAACAAGTGTGAGTTTATCGGCAAAAGAAATATTAAAGTTATCTTTTAAAAATTGATCATGATCTGGATTATATACAAAATTTGCATTCAAGCCATACAATCTAATTTTTGCAAATTTAACAAAAATTTCGGCTTCTTCTTTAGTGATATTTTTTAAAAGTTCAAGAGTTCGTAATGAAAATGATTTTGGTTTTTTTACCTCTCCAGCTAATATTTGAGCCCATAAATTTTGCATCTCTTCATCTGAAACATCCTGAGCATAATTAAAAAATCTTGTTGTCCAATCCTTATCAACAGGCTCATCAGAAACTTCAGTTACATCTTTTAACTGATCAGCAGCTTTTTGCGTTATTTCTTCAATATTAAATTGTCTCTTTTGCTCTTGGTAGTCATTTCTTAAAAGTGCTCTATCATTAAGAGTCATTTCTTGTTGAAGTAGCGGAATGTCTAAAGAGGAAATCGCTGTTTTTTTTGATGAATAATCAATAAGTTTTACACCTTGTTGACTTTCTTTAATCTCTTGGGTGATTACTCTAATTTCATATGCCTTTGCATCTGCAATAGCTTTTATTCCATATGCTTTTGCATCAGCTGTTTTTTTTATTAAAATTGGCTTAGTAATAGTCCCAATTCCATCTGCAATTACTTCAATGAGTTTTGTTAGCGGTTTACTTAAACCTGTTAAATCTTTAATTTTCATACTTATTTTTAATTATTATTATGAAATTCTCTAACTTTCGAAAAATCTATATTAAAATTTTCCTAGTATCTAATTTTAAATAATCTTCAAAATGAGCTTGTTTCATGAATTGATCGGACTTCAATTCATATTAACACTTATAAATTTAAATATTTTTTATTATGTAAATTTAGAATCCTAACTCAAAATTGATGTTTTATAATCCATCAACAAATTCAGCTATCCCATCCCATGTCCATTTAATTTTATCAATACCTAATAATTCATTAGGAGAATCAAAAAGACTACAATCTTTCATATAGACTCCAAGTATAGGTATTTTTTCTTCTTTTGCACATTTAATTTCCCATAATGCGCCATTAGCCGTTTTAAGATTTTTTGTAATTAGGACTATAACTCCATCGCAACCTTTAATTTTGCTCCTACACTTAGTCTTCCAGTCCTCACTCCATGGTTCTTTAACTGACATATCAACAAATTCATAAGGAACTTTAGCATTTTTAGCTTGCCCACAAAATAAAAACTTAGTCGTTTCATCTTCAATCGCAAAGCTTGTAAAAATTCTTTTTTGAGCCATGATTCCTCCAATAATAATGAGATTCAATAATTAAAAAATCCATATAAGAGAAATATTAAACCAAAAATCGTTTCAATATTTACTACTTTATATATCAAATAAAATAATTGTATTAAGAATATGAGAACAATAAATGCTCTAAATCGTTTGACAATCTTTACTTCTGTTCTGGAATTAGGTTCGTATTTTATTTCCTCAGTTAAAATTTTCCATTCCTTTTCAAACATATTTGTTCGGAGTTGCTTTTCAATTACATCTATGACTTTAAATTTGCCTTTATTAAGTTTTCCGTATGAACAAATCAGATCTTCCCAAAAAAAAGTAACTAAAAAAGACATTATTGTGATTAAAATCATTCCAATAATACCTACAAGAGTAAAATTAAATGTTTTTCCAATAATTAAAGCTAAGGATAGCATTGTCGAAGTAACTGTAAAAAACAGATTATTCACTTTCATTCTCTGATCAGTTACTTTTTCTGTTGAAGAAACCATTATTTTATACTGCTCCAGCAATAATTCTCTATCAATGTCAAATACCTTTTTTAAGTAAGGCCAAGCTTGTCGAGGATTATCAAATACCTGAAATCCTTGACAAAATAAAACAGATTCTTCAGAAGCATCTATAAGCTTAATTCCAATTATTTGTTTATTTAATTCTTTAGCTTTTGCATATTCCCATATTAGGTTTTTGCTTCTAAATGTATTGTTTCCAATCAAAAATATTACAAAGTCAGATTCTTGCATTTGTCTTTCAGCGTTGATTTTCCAATTTTCGGAATGCTTGACCTCTCGTAAAACAGCGATAGAATTACTTGAGTACTTTAGCATTTTATCTATTGAAAGATCTGCAAGGACACTATCAGTATGTTTGTAACAAAAAAATATTTTCATCAGTAGTTATTTTATCAATAGGTTTTATTTCTAATTCATTATTAATATTTTAAATTCACTAACTTTCGGAAAGTTATTTGTGATTTTTAACTGTTAAATATGTTTTATTAACTTTTGATGCTTCCATTAATAAAATTAATGTCTTTCCAACATTACTATTTTAATTCATTTATTTGCTCTACTCCTATTATTTTGCCTGTTTCTTCAACTATTAAAAAACTTATTCCAATTTTATTGATCGTATCTTTTATGGTTTTAACTTGTTCCACATAAAAAGGGAAGTTAGGTAGAACAATAAATACCTTCGAACCGGGGAATTTTATTTTTCTTCCAATAGCAGTAAGTAATACTTGTGCTAGCCAATGTTTTGCTTGAGTTCTGGGTCGAGTTTTTTTATACTGACCTTTTTTTTCGCCTCTTTGATATTTATCTGAAGGATAACCTTTTGCTTCAATAATGATTTCAGTTTCCTTTATTTTTGCATGTATATCTATTCCTTTTTGTCGCGAAGCTGTATCGCAAAAACTTATTATTTCACAATTCTCTTTTTCTTTTAGTGCTTCAATAACAGATTTAACCACGTTTCCTTCCCAAAACCAATCACTAGAAATTTCATTACAAGGGTTCATAAGTATTGCTTAATATTATTTTTTTTGTTGGACAGTTTACTCATTTTAATCGAAGTTATTATATTCATAAATAGCATATGCCATAAATTCATCAAAAAAAGTTACATTCAATTTTATGTGGTTTATAATTCTATAATTTAATATCTATGTAATACTGATTTAATATTTATTCTTCAGAACTTTTAACTTTTTTTAGACTCAGATATTTCTTTTTCTTTTAAGTATTTTCCATAATCAATTCCGAAATCAAATAAATCAAGTGGGTTTTCAATTTCTATATCATAGAATCCATGAGGATTTTGTGAATTAAAATGTTTCCTCATTTCAACTTTTTTTATACTATATTTGCTGAATATTTTAAATATAAATTCTTTGTCTTCATCAAAGATAATTAAAGGGAATCTTACCGATTGATCTTCCTTTTTATTGTTTCTTTCTTCTATTAACGCTTGTCCATAACCAATTAAATAGTATTTTTTTGCTGTTGTATAAACCGAGTAATGATAAATATTTCCTTCTGTACACACTAATTTGAATTCTGATTCTAAACGTTTTAACAGATATTCAAAATCTTCCTTTTCCTTTTTATGTATTTTAAAGAAATAAGCTATTTTATTATTTTCTATGCCTTTATTAATTTTTAAATTTTCACCCAACGCCAAAAGCAAATCTATTTCTGTATCAGTTAACTTATTCAAAATTTCATTAGACATATTTTATAAAGTTTTTATTAAATCAATTATTTAATTAATTCTATTAAAATCTTAAAACAAACTCTCTTGCTTATCTTCTGAATCGGTTTTTTTAGTTGCGGTTTTGAATGTATCTTTAACATAAAAATGATTCGGTAAGTAAACTTCTTTTCCGTTTAGAAGATCTTCAACTGTAATGATCTGAATTTTATCAATTCTGTTTCCGAAATGTTTTTCATCAAAGTAACCCTGATTCTTTGCTTCGAGTAGCATCGGCTTTGTTACCTGATTTTCAAAGCAAACGAAAATTCCCATGTCAGCACTATCTGAATGATTTACTACATGTATGAATTCCCGAACATTTTTAACATTTACATTGCCGCTTTTTACTTCAATTAAAATTACACCTTTTTCTTTTTCGGCTTTATCAAAAGTGATGTAACCATCCCAACCGCCGTCAGCTGTTCTTTTAGGATTTACAATTCCACCTAACATTACTTCAATTATCCATTCTTGGAATCCGAATCTTCCATCAGTTGAATTTTCAGCAAGCTCATGAGCTCCGGCAATATCTCTTGGAAAACCGGAAATATAAATATTATCCTTTATTACTTTAGCTCGCGCTTTGGGGTAAGGTTTTGTTAGTCTGTCAACAATCAGCTTTATTGCTAAATGTGAAATATCAGTGCCAACCCAATTTCTGTTTAATTTTTGAGCCGCTGCAATTGTGGTTCCACATCCGCAAAAGAAATCCGCAACAAGGTCGCCTTCTTCTGATGAGGTTTTTATAATTCTTTCTAATAAAGCTTCCGGTTTTTGTGTAGGATAACCTAATTTTTCTTTTTCTTGCGCCGATAAAGGATAAATATCTAACCAAATATTGCCAATTAAATTACCTTTTGATTCCGAAAGATATTTCTTTCGTTGTAATCTTCCACCTTCTTTTTTGGGGTAATATATACGGTTTTGTGCATCGAGCTCTTTCATCTTTTCAAGGGAAACTGCCCAACCATTTGCTGGAGGCTCATATCCTTTATAAAAATAGGTTAAGTTAGGACGGGGATTTGGACTTGCAAGATCAGAAATTCTGTAAATCCCTCTTCCATCATTATCATCATGTCTATAAAATTTTCTAACATATTCAGGATCTAAAGATGTATACTGCGGATTGTAAATATATTTATTACTTTTTGTATAATACAAAATTATGTCAGCTACATTTGCTAAATGCTTTTTTGCATCATTATGTGTATTTGTTCTCTGCCAAGTTATCTCACTTCGAAAATTTCTT
Source organism: uncultured Melioribacteraceae bacterium (assembly GCA_965365345.1). Classification (GTDB taxonomy): domain Bacteria; phylum Bacteroidota; class Ignavibacteria; order Ignavibacteriales; family SURF-24; genus CBDUBH01. The sequence continues at coordinate 10,396 of CBDUBH010000058.1, read as the reverse complement.
TCACCAAAAATTAAATCACAAACTAATTTCAAATAATGACTCATTGTTGGATCACAATGCAGATAAAAGCTTCCGGTATCTTTCAATACTTTGTGCATGTAGTAAATTCTGATTGCCATTGTAGTAAGATAGGAGATGGCACTTTTTGAAATTCTGATTTTATCCAATGCATTAAGGAAGCTGTAAAGATCAAGATCAATTGATTTTATTTCGTTTAAAGTATCAATGTATGAAACATTACTCCATGTATCTGCAAAAGCTTCTTTCTGGGCTTTTGTATCGTTCATGTCAATTGATTCAAATAAAATGTTATAATCTCTTTTGGAGTTGAAAGGCGGATCTATATAAATTAAATCAATGAACCCTTCTTTATGTTCACTGTGTAATTCTTTTAAAACATCTAAACAATCTGCAAAATATAATTTATTCATAATCCCAAAGGTTTTAATTAATAATTATTTTTTTGTTTTCGATTAGTTTTTGAGAGGACCAATTTCAGATCGGTTCTTAAATTTGTATTTCCCCTTAAGTTGTATTGCATCCCCAATTTTATTGCCCGTTTAATTTATTATTATATTGTTTTTACTCTTCTGATTTTGATAAACCTCGTTCCGGATCTTCGGTATCAGGATTTATTTGTTCAATTCTGCTAAGCAATTTTTCAATACTTTCGTTAGTGATTTTCAAACCTTTTAATGCCGTAAAAATTAATTCTTTAAATTCTGGATATTGCCTAACAGCTAAAATTAAATCTATCTCTTCATTTGTTAAAATTGAATCTTCAGTTTTTTTCGGTGAATAATTAAGATGTGCTTGTTTTTTTGCCGCTTCAAGAAATCTTCTGTAATTTTTTGAAGTGTAAGCAGTTTCCTTTTTATCTTCTCCGAAAAATAACCAATTTTTATCAATATTACAGACTTCTGCAATTTTCAACAAATTAGAATAGGGAACATCGGAACTACCATTTTCGTAATTCACAATAGTTTTTTTAGAAACACCAACTAATTCAGCCAATTTCTCTTGGCTAAAATTAGCTTCAGCTCTAACTTTTTTAATTCTATTACCTATTCCATCCATAAAATTATTTTAAAAAGGGTAAATATTTACCCAAAGGTATTGACAAGGGTAAAATTTTACCCTATATTTCCATTTAGAAAATGATGTTTAATTACTTTTAACAAAAAATGAACAAAGAACTAAAAATTTCACATTATGAACAACTTCAATATGAACGTCTTCAATTAAAAAAAAGAGCTATTGAAGTTGAAATGAATCTGCTAAGAAAAAAATACCCGGAACCGGAATTAGAACTTAATTATCGTTTCTCAGTTCTTCGGGCAGAGTCCATCCATACATCTCTTCAGTTAAAACAAATTGAAGATCGTTATAGCTCAAAGACTTTACGTAAGAAATTTGCCAATGGTATTTCTCAATTAAGTAAAAATGTATGGCTTCAAGCCCGGTTAATTTTTTATAATTATTTCGTTTAGCTAAATCATCGCCAAAAGCAATAAGCGTTGAATTAAGTTGGGCTTCAAGAAGTAATCTATGTTTTGTAATATCAAAAAGTTCTTTATCCATTTTTAGCCTTAAAATGATTGAATAAAAAGATGAACAAATAGGACTTTGTTCCAAAACTGACTTTTTTCCATGGTTATGACAAATAGAAATATTAAAAACTAAACAACAAAAAATAAACAAATCCAAAAAGAAAATATGAATAATTACGAAAAACAGCAAGAAACAATTCAGCTGGATCCGTATGAAATTTGGGCAAAAGCAAAAAGACTTATCCCGGTAGGAACAAACCGGAGAATAGCTGAAAAACTTAACCGTTCGGAAGCGCAGGTTGGCCAGGCTTTTAAAGGAAAACAACCGGGTTTGCTTAGGGTAATAAGTAATTCGTTACCATTTATTGCAAAGGAATTATATAAAGATCTGATCCATAAAAATCTTGAAGAGATCAATTTGCAGCTGCAGCAGTTTTCGCAGGAAGAGCTTAATGAAATCAAATATGAAATCAATAAGCTTGTTGATGAAAAAGCTGCTTGAACAGTTATGAAATAAGTATATGAATTATTTACCGGAACCGGCAATATTCTAAACATAAAACAAAACTCAATTTTACTGAAAAAATCTTTAATGAAAAATAAAATAGATGAACTAAACAAACTGTATTTACAAATTCAAAATTTGTTATCAGAAACAAATTGGAGGGGGTTCACAATGAAGTACAAATTAATGGATGCTACTTCAACCGAGGAAATAAGAGAGGGTTTGCTTGATATAATTTCTCTTACTCCTTATAAAAATGATCATAAAAAACTGGCAAAAAAACTTTCATTAAGGTATCCAACCGGCGGATGGAGTGAAAGAGTTTTGAATAATATGCTCAACAAAGAAAACGGTTCTAAATCCATTGATGGAGCAAGAATGAATCAAATTATTGAATTCTTAATTCCTGCAGAAAAGAGCTATTTAACTTTAGATGAATTAAAAGATCAGATCGATTACATGTATGAAGGTCTTGGAATGTTAAGAAAAGAATTTAACGATTGCGTAAGGATCGATAAAAAAATTGATAATAAAGAGTTTGAGCTTTTGAGTGCCAGAGTTGGTTTTCTTCAAAACTTCATAAATAAATTCATCAGAAATATTTCAACAAATGTAAACGTACAGTTGGGATAATAGTATGGATACTATGCAACTATTTTATTCATTGCTTGCAAGCGGTAAATACAAACTGCTTTACTCAAAAAAAGAAGCAGCAGAGCTTCTTGAGTGTAGTATTAATGACATACCTAAATTGATAAACCGCGGCAAACTGAATTTTTATAGAAATCCTTTAAGAGGTGTAAATCCGCAAAATCAAAAGATTCCTCTTTTGGAAATAGTTGAGCATATAATCCAAAATACAAAAGGGAAAAGAATTGAAGAAGATTAAAATAAACTATAAAGGTAATTCAATGAAAAAGTTATTTACAAAAAATGCTTTAGCCGTAACATTTCTTATTTCTGCAACATTAATTGTGATTTACCACTTCTATAATGGAACGGCATTTAAACTGTTTCCACTGTGGAAGTTTTATCTGCTTACATATTTAGCAGGTTCAATAGTTGGAGTGTTGGCTGCTTATACTTACCGGAAAAATCATCAGGAATATTTAGTTGAAAATGAAAAGTTAAAGTTTGAGTTAAGGAAGTTTGATAAGAACTTTTCAGCTACTACAAAAGTGTTAAAAGACAAAATAGAATATTACTCAAATAGATCTGCAAAACTTGAAGCTGACGTTGAAGAATTGAACAAAGTAAAAGGTGAAAATGAGCTTTTGAAGGAAGTGAATAAAGAGCTTCAAAAAGATAAAGAAGATCTTGCAATTAGAGTTTATCAGTTAGAGGCAATACTAAAAGGTTATAATAATCCTGTAGTTGTTTAAAAAGAATAAAGCCGGCATTGCGAGTACCGGCTTTGATAAAAACTTTGTCTAAAAAGCTTAAACAGAAAGGTATTACACTTAACTGCAAGGGACCTTTCGTATTTAAAGTGAAAAATAATTTATAAAAAAGCAAGAAAAAAGATGCATATAGTTGACTCAACCTTAGAACCCTTGTCCGGAGAGGATAATCTCTCCGGACTTCTAAAAAATGGTGACAGAATGAAAGCAGAAATAGGTAATGTAGTTCTTTACGCGGGACAACCATACATAGTAATTGTAAAAACAAAATTTCAGTACACGCTAAGATCTACCAGGGATAGCAAATTGGTCATCTGTTGCGGTATTGATTCAGCTTTGCTCCGAAAACTTGATGAACAAGTTAAGGAAAGAAGAAATTGAAATCTCAAATATCAGAAAAAGCAAGAATAAATAATGCTAAGATCTTAATGGATCTTTTGCTAAAAGGGATTATTGAGATCAAAAAAATAAATGGTGTTGATACAATCATTTTATTAATAGAGGATAAACATGCATCCTGAAATTTTCAAATCGTTCAAAATAGCAAGCACCACAATCTACATTGAAAAATATGTTTTCATGAAAGTAAAAGAAAAGATCTTGCAGCAGTATGGTTCTTATTTGGGCTATTACTACAAAATAAAAGATGTTAGATGTGATGAATGTGCCGGTGTTGGTTTTTATGAAAAGTATGGATTAAACAGCGGGATAGATGATACGGTTTTATGTGATAAATGCAATGGTGCAAGGTTTGTGAAAAAGGATTTTTATTATAAAAATTATGAACTCTGCGGTGAAGTGTTTTTAGTTGAAACAAGTTACATTCCTAAATTCGGGGATAATCTGCAAAGGTTAAAACAAAGCGAAATGAAAATAGAAGCAGAAATAAAAGATTCTTACAGGGCACTTCTGACAATCCTTTACTGGTATGATAAAAATCTGCTTTACACACTTTTAAGTTACAGTTTATCAGCTAAAAAATATTGGGATATGTATTCCGATGAGATCACATCACTTATAAATGAAATTAAGGCTGAAAGTTATGGCAATGTGCAGGTTTTGTAAAGAAGAATTTGAGAAAATGGAAGCTGAATTGGAAGAGCTACGGGAAAGATTAAGATTGCAGAAGGAAGTAATAAAACAAGCTCGTGAGCTTCATAAGATCTCATATTTTCCTGAAGGATTTACAAATCAATTAAAGCAGCTTGATCATGCTGTTGTAGATCTGAATGAATATGAGCACGAATTTCAAGAATCAAAATTTAGGCAATAAAATTTCGAGGGTAAAATGGCTAATAAAGAAGAAATTGAAAAATTAAAAAGTGATTGGGTTTCGGATCCTTGCTGGGACATTGAAAAAACTGAAGGATTTGAAGAACACGAAGCTGAATTACTAGTTTTTAGTACTGAAACGAAAAAGAAATGGGATGAATATTCTAAACAACTTAATGCCGCAAGAAGAGAAATAAATAATGTAGATAAACATGATTTTCGGCAATGGTTAATAATGTCAATTGCTCAAGGGGGATTGAATTATATATCAGGTGTGTATAATGATGGAAATGCTCCTATAAATATGATACCCGTAGCAAATGATATAATTGCTTTGGCAGATGCAATAATAACTCAATTGGCAAAAGAAAAAATGAATAAAAATGTCAATCAGTAATGTCAGTAATAGATGAAATAAAAAAATATATAGGCATCCTTGAAGTTGTAAAAAAGCTTGGATTCAGGCCGATCAGACAGGGAAAGAATTATTTCATTAATTCTATTTACAAAAATGAAAAATCACCTTCATTATTATTGAATATTTCGTCTAATAAATATTATTGCTTCGCCACCGGGCAAGGCGGAGATGTAATTCAATTTTACCAGGATGCCTGCAACATCGATAAAACTACCGCTATAAAAGAACTTGCTGAAATTTGCGGAATTACTCGCGAAAATATTCAGCTATCGAAAAGAAGCGAAAATTATTCTGAAAATTATTTCAATAAAAATTCTGAAAATGTCATTGAAGACATGACTGAGGAAGAAAAAGAGGTTTATTACGAAAGATTAGGCTTTACAGATAGCGAAAAAGAAGCATTAAAAACAGTAAAATTATTCAGATTAGAAAACAATAAAAAAGTATTCAAGGAATTCTATGAATACTGCCAATCGAAAGGATGGAATGAAAAAGCGGCTTTGTACTTAATCACAGAAAGGAAACTTGACTGGGATCTGATTAAACGCTTTAAAATATTCTGCGTTGATAATTATTTTGAAGTGAATAATCATTTGAAGAAATTATTTCCGCTTGAAATGCTTCAAAAGTCCGGACTTTTTAATCAAAAGGGAAATCTTATTTTCTTTGCTCACAGAATCATTATTCCTTACTTGCACAATAACGAAATAATTTATCTGCGCGGCCGTTACTTCGACCAGGATAACAACACAAAAACAGACCGGTGCAAATATATCGGACTTGGCAATGATCTGCTGGGGCTTAATGCTACAAAGCGGTTTTTCAACACTGATATATTAAATAAAATGCTTCCGGGTGAGAAATTATTTTTGGTTGAAGGTGAATTTGACTGCGTGGCTTTGGAACAGATTGGGTATAATACGCTTTGCATCCCTGGAGCTAGCAATATTCCCACATTAGACAAGTTCAAAAGGCTTTTGCACTATAATATTCTTTTCTGCGGTGATAATGATGAAGCCGGCAAAGGTTTACTAAGCAAGCTGACAGAGATATTTGCTCACTACAAAAAAGAATTTACAGTAAAAGAACTTCCTACAAAAGATATAAATGAATTCTTGGTGGTAAATGGATAACGAAAAAGTACAGGAAGAATTAAAGAAAGTTTCGGAAAAAAAGGTTAAGTCGGAAAAAAGTGCGTTCAAATCTAAAGAATATGAAACGATGAACGAGCTGCTTTCTTACATAAAAGATAATTTTGGAATTGATTTAGAGCCGAGTAACAATGCTAAATATAAATTGCTAAAAGCAATTGATTATCTGGAATCAAAATATGAGATGGTTTTTAATGTAATAAATACCGATCTGGATATTAAAAGGAAAGAAGAAAAAGAATTCAAATATTTTGATGACATGGAATACAACGACATGTTCCTTGACATTAAATTAAATCTCGGCTTTAATCTTTCTAAAGCTGATTTTGAAACAATTATTTATTCAAGTAAAGTAGCAAAAAGATTTAATCCTTTTAAAGATTATCTGTTTAATATCCCAAAATGGGATGGGCAAGATCATATAACTGAATTTCTTAAACAGATAAAACTAAAAGATGAAGACCACCGTGAATACTTAGTTGAAGGCTTTAAAAAATGGTTTGTGGCTTTAGTTGTCTCTCTAGTTGAAGATCAACCGCATGCATATTACATAAATCAAACATGTTTTATATTAATGGGCGGTCAATCCAGATATAAAACAACATTCCTTAAAAATATTGTTCCCAAAAATATGCAGATGAAATATTACTACGGCGCAAATTTTCAGATGCACAATAAAGACCATGAAAAATATTTAGCATACAAAATGCTGATTAATTTAGATGAAATGGCTTCACTTCATAAATCTGATATTGAATCTGTAAAAAGTAAAATTACACAAGATCAAGTTGTAGTAAGATTACCATATGCAAGAAGGGATGTTCACTTAAAAAGGAGAGCCAGCTTCTGTGGAACCATAAATAATAAAGAATTTTTGCGGGATGAAACCGGTACAAGAAGATTTTTTACTGTAGAAATTGAAGATATTGATCTAAATGATAGCTACAACATAGATAAAATTTATGCTCAGGCTTTGGATATGTATAAAAATGGCTTTAGATACTGGTTTGACAAAGATGACATTAAACTTATTGAGCTTCATAATCAAGATTTTTCACTAAAAGGATTTGAGGAGGAATATCTTTTAACATACTTGAAAGTTCCATCAGAGAAAGATCAGATGTTCAATCAAGTTGATTATATGACTGCTTCAGGAATAGCTGATTATATAAAATCTAAAGTTGATAATATAAATATAAACAATACCGTAGTAAAGAATTTAGGTCTTGCTTTAAGTAAAAATGGCTTTACAAAGGTGTCGAAAAGATTAAACGGAACAGTAACTAAGTTGTGGGCTGTAAAGAAAATAACTGAAACTCAAATTACTGACATAGATTCACCGGTAACTGAAGAGGTACAAGAAGAATTTCCTATTTAATAAATGTGGGTACGTAGGTAAGTGTAGGTATGTAGAAAAATGCACATACCTACAAAGGTTAAATCATTGAATTTACAAGGGGTTAATCCGTTTGTAGGTATGTAGCTACTGACGTAAAGCCTTAAAATAAATAATTTCAAAAGATAATTTATTTTAAAAGTAACCTAACTACATAACTACATACCTACAAATCAAATAAATAATATGATTATGGCTTAAAAATAAACAAATAAATGTAGATAGGTAAATTTAATAAGGTAACTACACATACCTACAAAATTAAAGGAACATGATTATGAGTAATTCTGATAGAAAAACTATTGTGGTTTTATCTGCGCTGCTTTGGATTGCAGAAAACTACGGGGGAATAGAATCTAAAGAGTATACAGCTTATGTGAATAAAGTAATTGATGTTTATGTGGCTGATAATCCAACTGATGACAAGCAGATTGCAGAAATGCGTGAAAGATTGGATAGATTGGAAAAGAGAATTGAAAGTCTGGGCTATACAGCTAGTATTACTTTGGCTTTTGCAGTTGGCTACTACATAGCTGAATTCTTCCTTGATTATGTAAAAACTCCTGAGAGATTGAAAGTATGGCAGGAATTAAAGGATTATTGCGAATCCAATCAGTTAATTAAGCACACTGCAAAATCAAACATCTTTGAAGACCTGGATAAAGGTGAAGTTGCAAGTAATATAATCTTTAATGCTTAGAGGTTTTTATGGCTAATAATTTAAAATCAGTAATGAATAAAATGAGAAAGAAAATTACTATCGTTACTGCAATATCATTAACTAAAACAGCAAAGGAAGTACAGCAGGGATTGATCATTGGGACTAAAAGAAGATTCTCAATAAGAAAAGCATGGCTTGAACGTGGTAAGTATTCAATCAGAGTAACTCCTGCAACTAAAGACAAATTAAGATCAAAGATATGGAATGATGCGCCATGGATGACTGGACATGAAGAAGGTGAAGAAAGACTTCCTCAGAGTAAAACCCGTGCTGTTCCTACATCGAATGTAAGAAGAAGCAAAAAGGATTTGATCTTTTCATCAAATAAACCTCGCAATCTTAAGAACTCATTTATTGTAACTGATAAGAATGACGGTAAGATCCACATTTTTAAGAGGACCGGCAGAGGTAAAAGATCAATTGTTAAACTAATGTACAATTTAATTAAAAAAGCAAAGATTGCTCCCGAATGGAAATTCAAAGATACCGGTGAAAAGATAGCAAACGTCAAGTTTAATAAGATCTTTTATGATGAATTACTAAGAAAGAAAGGAGAATGATGCGCGGGTCCTTCCCTAGGTGAATTTCCAAGGGTAACGGCCACGCCCGGATTCTTTCTAGTTACAGAATTATTTTGGATTACCTGTACCTGAATTTATAATTGGATTAAAAAATGATTAAAAATATTTCAATATCAACAAGTGAATTAGCTGAAATTTATGGTGTTTCAGAAAAATATATTTCTGAATTAGTACGTGATCATGGGCATCCTAAAGAGGATTGGAATAAGTTTAACTTATTTGAGTCAATAAAATTCTGGCTTAATTATCAAAGAGATATTCATAGAAAAGAAATTGCAAAATTAAAAGATGAGGATCCGCAAAAATCACTTACCCGAACTAACGACAAATTAAAGCAGCTCGAATTAGAAAAGAAAATCGGTTCTTTGCTTCCATTGGAAATGGCTAAGTATTCATGGGTGGAAGAGACAAAGATCATTAGTAAAGCCTTGGACGTAATTCCGTTAAAAGTAAGTCCGCGGATTCCTCCGGAAGTTCGTGAGTTGGTCATTAAAATCCTTATTGAAGAAATAGATGAAGTTAGATATAGGATATCTAGCATGCCTGCATTTGATAAGAATCCGGAAATAAAAACTAAAGAAGTTAACGATGTTTAAAGAAAATTTTGATAACGAAATAATTCATGAATACTATGAGATTTTCAAACAAAATTTAGAAGAGCTCATAGAATCGGGTAGATCTGCATTAAGACCGGTTCCAAAGATCACAGTTTCTGAATGGGCTGATAAATACAGAATAGTAAGCTCTGAAGTGTCTGCTTATCCCGGTAAATGGAACAATAAAAGAGTTCCTTTCGCTGTTGAAATAATGGATTCTGTTAATGATCCTCAAGTTGAAGGAATCTATATCTGGGGAAGTGCGCAGGTTGTAAAGACTGAAATTATAAATAACATTATTGGGTACTTTATTCATATTGATCCAAGTCCAATGATGGTTTTACATCCTACTATTGATATGGCAAGAGCTTACTCGCGTGAAAAACTTCGTTATATGATAAGAGATACTCCTGTTTTGAAAGATAGAGTTTCAAAGGAAAGAAGCCGCGATTCGGAAAATGCTACTTTACATAAATCTTTTGTAGGTGGAAGCATAGATCTAGCCGGTGGAAATACTCCAAATGCGCTTGCTCAAAGATCAAAAAGAGTTTTAGTTGTTGATGATGCCGATAGAATTCCTCAGTCAGTTGGTGATGAAGGTGACCCGGTTCTGCTTGCTGAAAAGAGAACTCAAACATTCCCAAATCGAAAAATAATTATCGCTTCAACATGTACGGTAAAGGGAAAAAGCAGAATTGAATCCAGATATTCTGATAGTGATATGAGAAAACCTTACGTTCCATGCACGAAATGCGGACATTATCAGATATTGAATTTTAAAAATTTAAAATGGCAAACAGAAACTG